>JAURQB010000216.1 GCA_030836365.1 Bdellovibrionota bacterium
AGATACAAGTGTCTCAGCGCAACTTGGCCTCTCTGCCGATTACAAAGCCGGAGATGTATGGAGTAGAACTTCACTTGTTGCAGACAGTTTTATGGACGCACTTAACCCTGTGATGAATGATCGTGGAATAGAATCAGGTGTTTCAACGATGGCCTTAAATCATGATTCTTACTTTCAGATGAATAAAGATGTGAATGCAAAACTTGGCTTAGGGCTAACTTTATATTCTCTTGGAACTGGAAATTATGGAACATATCACAGCGCTGCTCAGCTCTCTCATTTAGGCCTAGGCACGAGTCTTGACCTGAGAACAGAGGGACGATTGACAGAGGATACTCCATTTTGGCTACCGCAAGCAGAGCACAAAGGCAGTGTTAGATTAAATCAACATCTAATTGATGGACGGTTTAATGTTGGTCTAGAAGGACAAAAATCTTTTGAAGTTGATGGTTCTTACTACTTAGGCTTAAGCGTAGGTGGAACAATTGGAGAAAAATAACTTAAACTCTTTTGCTTCTTGAGTGTTTTTTTAAAATATCAATGGACCTATTTCTTGACTGGGGCGATTGTTTAATCGCCCACAGTTTTTCTCTGGCAAATTTCTGTCGTTGTTCAAAGTCGACAATTCTTTTTGGGTAGTCTTTTCCATAAACAAAGTCATTCATCCCTTCTTCAAGTGGAGTCATTTGCCATGGCCGGTGAATAAACTCTGTTGATAAGTTGGCAAGTTCAGGAACCCAGGTTTTAATGAAAGTAGCGTCCTTATCTTTTTCAAGGGATTGCTTAATCGGATTGTAAATTCGAATTGTGTGCACGCCTGTCGTTGCTGCCTGCATTTGAAATTGTGGATAATGAATTCCTGGCTCGTAGTCGAGAAACATTTTTGCTAAGTGATCAGCACCTGGTTTCCACGGTTGCCATAGGATATGAGTGAGAAAACTAACAACTGTAGAGCGTAATCTAAAGTTAAGGTAACCTGTTTCCTTTACACATCTCATGGCCGCATCAATTAGAGGGTAGCCTGTTTGTCCATCTCGCCACGCTTTAAATAACTTACGGTCAGATTTTTTTCTAATGTGATCAAAGCTCGCATTCATATTTTGATATTGGATGCTTGTGTCCATTTCAAATTTTTGAATGAAGTGACAGTGCCATTTAAGTCTGGCCATATATTGATCAATTGATTTTTTATTCGATTTATTTTTGCGCTCGATCTCACAGGCTTGATAAATTTGTTTAAGAGAAATATTTCCGTAACTTATGTGAGCTGATAAAAACGAGCAGTAGTATCTACTTTTTTCTGGGTAAGAAAGACTTCCCCAATACTCATCAACTTTCTCTGCGAGAAAGGTTTTGAGTAAATTGTGAGCTTTTGATTCCCCTCCTGGAATCATATGATGATTGGAGTTAAAAATTTGCTCTAAAATATGATCAGGGATCTTAAAGTCTCCTGTATTTAAGCTTTTAAATATGTATGTTTCAGGAGATTGGTAAAGCGGAGATTTAATTTTTTTGATCCACATGGCGTCCCAGTGGTTGCGATTTTTTATGCCTCTTATAACTGCGTTATTTTGAAATTCTTGCCAGGTTATTTTATTTTTTTTCGTCCATTTCTTTATTTCATTATCAACTCGCCACGAGTCCTCAGTTCCCGATTCTTGGTGGCTTAAAAGGTTAAATTCTCCAATTTGTTGTTTAATCGAATCAAAAACATCAAGTGGGTCACCATAGAAAGTATTAACGACGAGCCCTTGATTTCTAAGATCGTTTAGGGATTGAAAAATAAACGTCCAGTGTCGTATATCAACGTCAGGCCAGGATAATTGCGCCGGGTTAAAAATATAAATGACATAAGGGGAAGCATTATTTGCAACCGATTTTGAAAGTGCTTCATTATCACTAATCCTAAGATCTCGCTTAAGCCATACAACGTTATTCATTAAAACTCCAATTGTAGGAGCTTAATCTAAAAATGAATGAAGCGCGAAGAGAAAATGCGCGACAAATGCTCTACAAAAGAGTTAGCCGATAAAAAACAACGTCGTGCAGATGGCACAAAGAATGGTTGAGGGAATCATCTTATGAATAGGGTTTTTGACTCGTAAATGTGTTCCCATCGCGGCCAGCATTAATAGGGCAACAGCTGCAGCACCAGCCTTCGCAAGTTCAGGTGAGGAGAAGTTGATCAGGTAAACAGAGATTAGTTTAATAATGCCAACAAGGTCACGTAGCCAGTTAGGGAGTTCGTATTGTTCGAATTCTTTGATGATATTGTCGTACCTGATTACCCAGACGAAAAAAACAGATATCATCACGACAACCTTAATGAGTTCTAAAAAGTTTTCTTGGTTCATCACCAACCCCCTTAGGCCAGACAAAGGCCGTCTTAAGTAGAAGTTAATACCAGCTCTTGTGAAGCGTGTGTATAATTGTATCATGATTATACTCATCATTTTATCTTCTTTTGCGTTTATATTTTACGGCGTTATGGTTTTGTCTACCGATCACATGGTAGAGGAGTTTGAGCGTTACGGGCTTGGCCCGTTTAGAACTCTCACTGGTTTGCTCGAGTTACTTGGAGGACTTGGGTCTTTGATAGGAATTTTATTTCCGATTCTTTTGACTCTCTCATCTTTGGGCTTAAGCGTTCTTATGCTGCTTGGAATGGGGGTGAGAATCAAAGTAAGAGATCCATGGTATGAAATTATTCCCGCATTTTTATTAATGTTAGTGAATGCTTATATTTTTAACTTTTCCATTTTAGGTTCAGTCTTTTGACCATTTTTTTTCATAGCTCCTGTTTGGATCATACATGGCCATTTGTTTTTCCAGATTAAAATACCTCTTTCCCCTTGGGTCAACTCCAACGCCTGCAAGGTACATCCAATTTCCGTAATTTGAGTAAACATCATAATCAATTAAATTTTCTTCAAATAATAGAGCGCCACTTCGCCAAGCTAAATTCAGATCATTGACCCAGATGCTGGCAAAAATTTGTCGCACGCGATTGGACAAGATTCCCGTTTGCTCCAGCTCATTTAATGCGGCCCTAAAGAACCTTGGTGATTCAAGTTGATGTAAGTCCTTAAACGTGTATTTAGGAAATGATGAGAAGTTTTTTTCTGCTCGTAATCCGTTCTCACTAAAGTAGAGATTTCCATGTTTTTGATAGTGCCAGTAAAAAAATTCTCTCCAGAGAAGCTCAAATATTATCCAGTAGGTGGATTTGTTCTCACCAAATTCTTGCTCATATTTTTTGACGTAATTATATAAATAACGGACATCGAGAGCACCACAGGATAAAAATGGAGATAGTTGGGTTGAGTAATTACTTCCAACTAATCCATTTCTTGTTTCAAAGTAACTTGAAGCCAGTTGGTGCTGTTCAAAAAAATAGGAAAGTCGATTAATGATGGCAGGATCAGTTGGTGTAATCGTTTCTTCATAAAAGTCAGGTAAAAACTTTTCAGCCTTTTTTCTAAAAGATGAAAATCCCTCAGGGACGTTGAATTGTAGATCATTAAGCAACCGGTTTTGATGAGGGAGTATGCGATCTTTTGCTAATTTTTTTTCTTCACTTGAATTCCACGCCAAAAAATCAGACGGAACTGGGGAGTCATAATCACTCATCTCAATTTTGGGAAAAAGAGTCTTTAAGTGCAGAAAGCGAGCGGTAAGAAAGTCTTTTTGAGCCTTCGAAGATATCTTTGGGGAAAAATAGACCCTGTCATAATCATCAATGATTTTTGGGAGGTAGCAGAGGTTGTTATGAATAGTTAAAGATTTCATCTACCTATCATAGCAACAGAGAGAGATTAATGAAATTTTTACATTGGCCAATTACTGGACATCTTCTGCGTGTTAATTACTAAAAGAAAACAAGGCAGGTCTGCAATGCTTAAATCTTTGGCCATTTTAATTTTAATCTTTTCTAACACAATCTTTGCGAACAGCTTACTAACTGATCAGCAAGCTCTCGAGCTCGGGATGACGGAAATAAAAACGATGAAAAAAAGTACTGCTTCAGAAGTGAAAGAGCTGGAGGGTCATGATCTTTACAATGACGAAGTAAACTCCTCTTTGGCCAAAGTCGTTGTGATTGTAAATGAATCAGATCGAACAGAGGAAAACCCTGAAGGCCAGACAGCGAAATTATATCATCTTGGTAAATTGGTTAACACTTTTAACGTTTCAACAGGTTCGAGAAAAACGAAGATAACTACTAGCGGTAGAAAGTATATTGCTATTACCTCCGAAGGTTTTTGGCGTCCTAAAAAAGCTTATAAAGATTATTATTCCTACACATTTTTTGGAGCAACAATGCCTTATGCTGTTTTTTATAATGGTGGAATTGCTCTTCATGGAACGACGTCAATTGATAAGCTCGGAACGCGTGACTCTGGTGGATGCGTGAGGTTTCATCCTGATGATATAAAAATTATCAACGAATTAATGCGCGAATCTGGTGACGGTAGTGAGCGAATGACAAAAGAGCGATTATGCCTTGAAAGCAATCCTTCAAGATGTATCACCAGAACGAAATATCTTGATCGAGAGAAATACAATAATGTTGACCGCTATACTGGACTTGAAAATGATCAAATCATCTGGAGTTATGACGCATTAATTGTCGTTAAAAAACCGGCCAACTAAAAAAGGAATACATACATGAAAAAAATCGTCTTATTAATCAGTGCTTTTACTATTTCTTCAGCATTTGCTGACCAATGCCAATTTGTCAGTAAGAGAGAGGCAAAAAAAGCGCTTAATCTTGTCCTTGAAAGTGAAAAGGTTCAACGTCTTTGTGAGCTTTGTGGAGAGGATGCACCAACAAGTGTGAGCGTTCAAAGCGTAGGAGTTGAAAAAACTGGCTTTGGAGAAACTTGGGAGCTCAAAGTTAACGGGAAGTCTACTGATCTTGCTTACACTTATGTAAACGGCCATAACTTGGCGCAAATTGTGGGTTGTGAAGTATTTGGTGCTTCTAGCGTTTTAAAGTAAGAATCAACCTTTTAGTTGTCATTTTTTAATTAATCTCATAGAAGATTTGCATGAAAACTATTGCAATTATTGACTGTGCGATCGATGAGCCTTCATTGGCGTGCTATAACCGTTTATTACAGCTAGGTTTTCCTGTCAGTTATCACTCAGCGTGTGACTTTGGGATGGGGACATTGCAAAACGTCGATAATTTCTATGGAGCCTTTATCTTTGGCTCTATCTCTAATGTCGAAGATGATGAGCCATGGCATCGAGAGTTAGCGTCTTGGGCCCTTTCTGCACTGAAAAATGACTTTCCTCTTCTTGGAATTTGCTTTGGCCATCAGTTGATGTGTCACTATCTCGGTGGACAAGTAGTCAAAAATAGTACGAGTAACCCAGAACAAAAAGGTAGTCGCCAGGTGACATTTAAAAATCAATTTGGTGATATTCCAGAAGGTGAGGTTTTAGAGTTTGTTGTTAGCCATAGTTACCGAGTGACTGATCTGCCAAACGATTTTGAGGAAGTCGCCGGCTCAATATTTCCTAATGATATCGTTCGGCATAAAACGCTGCCTTTTGTTGGCATTCAACCACATCCCGAAGCAAGTGATCATTTCATTGATACCGAGTTTGAAGACGCACCTCTTAATAAAGAAAATGCTGAGCGAACAAAAATAGACGGTATTCAATTTATTATCAATTGGGTGAAAAGTTACTGTCTAAAAGACGCGGACAAATCATTTTCTGAATTAACGAATCGATAGATTTCAATTCAAAGAATATTGCGATGACAAAATTTTTTTGTCATTAAGGGTTGTGCAAAGAGTTATCTTTAAATTTATGTTTATTTTAGAGACATGAGCTAAACATCTATTTAAGATAACCGGCAATGTACAAACTTAGACCATATCAACAACAAGCAGTAGATTCGACGATCTCTTTTTTTCGAAAAAAAAATGAGCCTGCTGTCATTGTATTACCAACTGGCGCTGGAAAGAGTCTTGTTATTTCAGAGATGGCAAGATTAGCGAGAGGGCGAGTATTAGTATTGGCCCATGTAAAAGAATTGGTTGAACAAAATCATGCAAAGTATGTGAGCTATGATTTAGACGCTGGTATTTATTCAGCTGGTTTAAATCAAAAAGATGTCTCCAATAAAGTCGTTTTTGGCAGTATCCAATCGGTGGCCCGCGCAACCAGCAAATTTTTTAATGATTTTAGCTTACTTATTATCGATGAATGTCATCGCGTTAATACGGAAGATGATACGCAATACGCCTCCGTTATCAATAAGCTTAGAGAAAATAATCCACAGATAAAAATACTCGGGTTAACTGCGACTCCTTACCGACTTGGATCTGGCTGGATTTACGAGGTTAATCAAAATGGTGAAGTTAAAAGTGAGCAGGAAAAATTTTTTAAAAGATGTGTGTTTGAATTACCGCTGAGCTTTATGATTAAGAATAAATTTCTTACTCAACCGGTGAAGGTAAATATTCCTGTTACTTGTTATGATTTTTCCGAAATTACTCAGTCAGGAAAAATGTATACAACTAGAGAAGTTGAGGAGCTGATTAAAAAACAAAAACGACTCACGCCTCTTATTATTAAAAATATTATCGATATTACGGAAAATTACGAACGCAAAGGCGTCATGGTTTTTAGTAGTACGGTCAATCATGCAAAAGAGATTTTGGAATACCTTCCCGAGGGAGAAGCGAAGATTGTTCTTGGTGATACAGATAACGCTGAAAGAGATCGAATTATCCAAGAGTTTAAAGAGCGAAAGTTTAAGTATTTAGTAAATGTTTCGGTATTAACGACAGGATTTGATGCGCCTCATGTGGATGTGATTGCCCTTTTAAGACCAACTGAATCGGTGAGTTTATATCAACAAATTATTGGACGCGGACTCAGACTCGATGAGGGAAAAAGTGATTGCTTTATCCTTGATTATGCAGGAATTGGTTATGACATTTACACTCCAGAGATTGGAGAAAAAAAACCAACTCAAGAATCTGAGATCGTTTTGGTTACCTGTCCAGCATGTGATTTTGAAAATCAATTCTGGGGAAGAGCGACTGAGGAAGGGGATGTCATTGAGCACTATGGACGAAAGTGTCGCGGCGTGAGTGTTGATAGTGAAACGCAAGAGTTAACAAAATGTGGGTATCTCTTTCGATTTAAAATATGTCACAACTGCGGGGAGCAAAATGATGTGACTGCCAGAGAATGCCAAGAGTGTAAGGCCGTCTTAATTGACCCTGATGCCAAACTCAAGCAAGCGAGGCTTTCCAAAAATGCTCATGTATTAAAGCCTGATTCAATGGAATTTTTGGAGCGCATGGATAAAAAAGGAAATCCATTTTTAGAAGTTCGCTATTATGACTTCGATGCTAAATATTTAAGTGAGTATCATTACTTAAACAATCAAACGAGTATCAAAAAGTTCAATATTAACTTTTTGAGATCCCATTGGCGCCGGCCTGAAATGGCGGTTGACTTTGATACGCCTGAGCTCGTCGTTCGGTATCAGAAACTTCTTCGTGTTCCTTCATTTGTGATTGCAAGAAAACAAGATAAGTTTTGGAAGATAACAGAAAAAATTTTTACGGAAGACTTTAGATAACTATTTTTTAGAACAAGTTATTCGCGCTAGATAGTTATAATTTCCGTCTTTTTCACCTTTTGCGTAAATTTTTCTGATAAGCTTATTTCCAGATCGACTGTAGAGGGATTTAAAATATTTCGGATAGTTCCCAGTTGCATGATCTGGATAGTTTGCGACAGATAAATTATCCCAAGTGATATATTCAGTCATCCCATTTGCAGAACAGGACATAAAGATGGTTAATTCGGGAGGAGTGCTGTCTTCAAAAACGTTTTTGTCCCATACCGATTTATTGTTTCTGTTTAGAGCGTTGACTTCATCCAATATCGTTTCTGGTGAGCTGAAAATAGTGTCTTTAATGATTTTTGATCTAATCGTTGTTGCAGACGGATTACTGATTTCAAATGTTAGCGTTTTTAGTGCAATATTAGCCGCGACAACTTCAAATGGATTAAGAAGAGCTGAAGAGACGCTGCAGCTGCTCCATTTGCCTTGAATTGAAGGGCAAGCTAAGATTTTTGATGAAATAAAAATGAGTGAAAGGAGTGTAATGATTTTCATAATCCCCTTTCTATTAAATAGAGAGGGGATTGGCATTTGATTTGTAAAATCTACAGGCTATAAAAAGTGTACTTGACCTGATGCAAGGTCATACTTTGCTCCAGAAAGAGAAATTTTTCCTTCTTTTTCTAGGCCGACAATGATCGGTGATTTTTCTCTGATCATCTCAATGGCCGCGCCAACATTATGGTTTATTGCTTCTTCGATAATGTTTTCACCATCTGCATTGATTGCTGTCTTAGCACTGTTTCTTATTGGTGCCACGACTGCTTCTAGGGAGGGGCTCGGTAATGGGTTACCTGTTTGCTCAGCGTCGACAGCAGCAGAAACGGCACCGCAAGCACTGTGGCCCATGACAATAATTCTACTAGAACCTAAGTTCGCGGCCGCGTATTCCGCCGAGCCAATAACTTCATCCGTTGCCGTATTTCCCGCTACTCGAATAACAAATAATTCTCCAAGCTCAGCATCAAAAATAAGCTCTGGTGGAACTCGTGAATCCGCGCAGGTGATAATGATTGTGTGAGGTGATTGACCGTTCGCCAGATCTGCTGGTTTTACATTTTTAGTGTTTGTTTGTGTGTTGATAAAGCGCTGGTTTGCGCCCAACAAGTTTTCGTTTGAGTTATTGGCCATGATTTTCTCCGTATTTTATTTAACTTTTACATACTCGCTAAATAGTGAGTTTTCTCAACAAAAAAAGTAAAAAAGTACCGTTTTTTTGCACTGCTTTATATAGACATTAACTGAATCTATTTGTTACGACTTTTGTTCCTAAAAACTGAGGAGTTAAGGTGAAAACTATTTTTATTATTTGCGCTCTTTTAATGATTTCGAACTCGGTGTTGGCCAGTTGGAGTAACTTTCGACAAAACTCATCCAACAATGCATTAAAAAATATTCTAATTAGAGAGGTGTCGTTAAATTACAATAGACGCCCTTGGAGTTTTCAAACGGATGGCCTGGTTTGGGGTACACCAATAGGTGGAGAGGGGACAATCTTTGTTGGCTCCGCCTCAAAAAAGTTCTTCGCCTTAAATGAGGCTAATGGCACTAAACAATGGCAATACCAAATATTTGATCGTGCAGATTCCTTAATTGACAGTGCCGCCGCGATGGATGAGTCAATGGTCGTGATTCCTGGTGGAGATGGGTTTCTTCATGCCGTTGATAAGAACACAGGTGAGAGAAAATGGGTCTTCAAGGCGCATCATCAAAGCGATGAAGGACATCAAGAAGGCCATATTGTTAACAGTTTTGAAGGCAATGTAACACTTGGGCCCAATGGCCATTTTTATGCAGGTTCAGATAATGGACATATGTATTGTGTTGATAAAAATGGGAAAGAAGTTTGGAGCCTAAAGACCGATATGATGATTTGGTCCTCTCCTGCATTTTTTAATCACAAAAAGCTAATGGCATTTGGCTCTCTAGATCGGCATTTGTACCTAGTTAATTACGAGACAGGAAAAGTTATTCAAAAAATTAATCTTTCTAGTGAGGTAAAATCTTCACCTGCAATCATTGATGATCAACTTTATGTCGGCACTTCCGGAGGAATGTTCTTAAATTTTAAATTAAGAGAAGGAAAACTTAATTTACGGTGGAGTCATGAAGTTCGAGGTGAAATTTATTCTTCTCCTGTTGTCATTGAGGATCATGTTGTCTTTGGCTCACTTAATGGCTTTGTTTACGGATTAAATACTCGTAATGGTAAAAAAGTATGGGAGTTTGATACATACTCTTCTGTCTCCAGCTCACCAGTGGGGACTCGTGACGGCGTTGTCATTTTTGGTTCAAAGAATGGTAAGCTTTACGCTCTAGATGCTGCTTCGGGAAAAAGAATATGGTCATTTAAAACAAGTAACAATCAATATAAAGTCAATCTTGATAGCAGTCCAATGATTACTGATCGTGGCAGCATTGTCGTTGGAAGCTATAACGGGAATATTTACCGAATTCCATACGAATATTGCTTCAATTTTCCACTTAATGGAGAATGTGAGTTTGGCGGAGAGCGCGATATTCCTGATTTTGTTGAGGCGTTGGCAGATGGAGATCATTTTTTATATTTAAAAAGAAATGGTGATTATATTTCGGCCGATAAACTTGAGGTGAAACGCTCAGCGATTATTAAATTGAAATATGTTTCAGTTAAAAATGGCGATTTAGAAAAAAATAAAGCGCTAAGTCCTGTTCGATTAAAAGTTTGGATTAATGGCACAAGATATAAAAATACTCGTGTTTCTGCAGATGGAAAATTTTTAAACCTAATTGCTCCCACGCAAGGTTGGGGCCCTGGAATAAAGCACATTAAGGTTCGGTTCGGAACATATGAGAGAAAATCATGGTTATCAAATCGTCTTAATATTTATTTCAAGAAAAAGAGTGAAAAGAACTTTGTTTTTAATATAAAAAGAAATCGTCTTGAAGGAGAGGCACAAGAGAAGTTTCATCAATTTTACCGAGAGCTTGTCAGCGGTAAAAAATTTCTTGGTGTTAAAAACTTATTTTTATTTCAACCATCTTCACTTGAAACATATATTCCAGCAGCGATGGATGGGCAGCAGTTTATCATTCGCTTTTTTGAGCTCAATTCGAAGGATATTGAAATAGGAACGAAGCTTGGCGCAATTGCCGTTCCCGCAACTTTTTCTAATGGAGAATTTACTCCGTTGGCGGAAACGGCCCGTTTATTTAATTTAAATGTGAGTATCATTGACTCTCACTTTTTAATGAGTAATCCATTTTATTTATCTGCTATGGGTGGGGGAATTAATTTCTCAGAGTCCTTATTTGAATATACCTTTGGAAGCCCTATGGGGAATTTTTATGCAAGCGCGAGTTGCTTAAAAATCAAGGGAAATGGCGAATCTTATCGTTTCCCAATGGAGGTGATTGATAACACTTGTGATCACAAACTTCGAATTAGCGCGCTTGGAAAAATGAATGTTACTCGAGAAATATTACCTCAAAGTCAAAATCGTGCGAGAGTGCGGTTCTCAGGAAAGAAAATGAGAGTCACGATGAGAAAAAAATTACAAGAGGATAAAACAATAAGTGTGGTTTATCTTCAAGGTAGTGAAATAAAGCGAGTCTCTCAAGTTATTAAAAAAGGAGAGAGAGGAGTTTTAATTGAATTAAAAGACAAGAACGTATCAGTTTATAAAATATTTTTAAATGCGGATGAGCTCAGGATATAAATTTTGGGCGGGTCCAAAATTTAGAGGTCTGATGACTCAATAAAATAGATACCTTTTTGATGGCCGAGAATATTCTCGGCCATTTTTTTTGCAAGAGTATCAACCTCACTTCCCATCGCTTTTATAAGCTTTTTAGGCAGCACAGGTGAGATTTGACGATAAATCTTTATTGCCATTTCCTCTCCCCGGCGTTTTTCTGCTCGCTCTCCAATAAGAAGTGAGGGGCGATAAATATATAAAGAGGGGAGACTGAGGTTTTTTAAATAGTTTTCTGTTTCCCCCTTTATTTTATTGTAAAAAATTAGGGAACTTGCATTCGCTCCCTTTGCTGAAATAACATGGCTAGACTTAGCGTTTACTCGCTTGGCAAGGTCAAAAAAAGCAGTGACAAGGCCATAATCGACTGCTTTAAATTGTTGTTTTGTTTTTGCGTTTTTGATCGTTGTTCCTAAACTACAAACAAAAATATCACCATTAATTTGAAGGTTTTCTAAGGTTGACGGGGCCAAGTCTGAAAAAACGAATTGATCAATTTTTGATGAGTCGATATCTATTTTTTTTCGCGTAATGAGTTCTATTTTTTTTATAGCTGGAGACTCAATAAGTAGACTTAGTAGAGATTTTCCGACAAGCCCACTGGCCCCAATAAAGACGACGTTCATAAGAGAATTATAAGCTCTCTTCAATATCTAAGGAAATTTTTTTACCTATAATTCCAACTTCTTTGGGCAGCGACTCTTTTTTGATAACAGAGAAATCATTGTTGATGGCGTAGCTTTCGGCGAAGATAATTTCTCCATTTCTAATTTTCAGCTCAATTATTCCTTTTGGAGAGCGTTCTTGTTGATTGGGCGCGAGAAGTTTTCTCGGCCCTCCGCCTAGGCAATTTAAACTATAAAATTTAATTCCATCTTTTTTTCCAGGGAAATAGGCGTGATGGTGTCCACTAATCCACATCTTGACGTTATATCTTTTGATTAATTCAAATAGATTATTATTTCTTAGATAATCATTTTCTCTTTTTTGGGCCACTGGAAATAAAGGGACATGTCCATAAAGAATAATTGATTTGTATTTTTGCCCTTGAATCAGCATTTTTTCAAGCCACTCAATTTGTTTTTTCTCTAGGTAGACATTAGTAGCGTCTAGGGAAATGAAAAATGCTCCACCAAATTCATAGGCATATTTAATCGGATAATCACTTGAATCGAAAAATTTAATACCTGTTGGTTTTGTTGAAAAGTTATGGCGATAGATTTTTCTCTCTAAGTGAAATGCGCTGCCATTGCTCGCATCATGATTCCCAGGGCTTGGGAGAAAGGCAATATCAGCTTGCTTGAGTGGCCATGTGACGACTTGATGAAAGCTATCCCACATGGATTGGTAATTCAGTCCTCTTTTTTGGCCAGCTACGTGATCACCTGTGCTGATAACGAGATCGGCTTTTTGCTGTTTGATGTACTCAATTGCGTCTACTACTTCTTGTGCGTAACTAGTTGATCCATAGGATCCGTTTAAATCAGAGATGACAAATAAACGGCACTCGGCGTTTGTGCAGTCCTTACCGCGTGCGGTAGCTGTTAAAAGGAGAAAAATGAGGAGAAAGAATTTCATTATTTTTTATTACTCCATTAGCGAAAAATAGTCTCAGGCATTGTAAGAGTTTCCTTATATTTTTTGGCCAGATTGATGCCATTTTAAGGCCTTGCTAACTTTACCTTACACCTGTTGTAAAAGTTACTCGGGCCGGTCAGAATAATCGCAATATTTTTTAACCGAGGGTCTCTGATGAAATTGTTTTTTCTTCTTCTTTTCTTTTCTGGCCAGCTTTACTCCAAAGAGTATTTAATCAAATTTAACTCAAAGACCAAAAAAGAAAGTCTGGCCATTATTAATCAGTTTGGAAAAACTTCCGAGATTCCTGTGCGTTTTGCTCATTTTCAAAAACTCACGACGGAAAAATATCTAACTTATGATCAAATTCAAACGATTCAAGCGCTAGTAGATGTTGAGTACGTTGAAGAGAATAAAACTTATCGTATTCAAGAAGTTTTTGAGCGAGGGCCATTAATCAACGCAGAGGACGCAGGAGATTTATACTCTAAGCAATGGGGGTTAAAAAATACGGGAGATAATTCAGGAGGGATGTGGCTCCCAGGAGTAGCAGGTGAGGACATTGCTGCTGAAAGTGCCTGGAGAGTGACAAAAGGCTCAAGAGACGTTGTTATTGCGGTCATC
>JAURQB010000217.1 GCA_030836365.1 Bdellovibrionota bacterium
GCATGGACCACTACACCATGGACCCTACCGAGTAATTTAGGTCTTTGTGTTGGCGCTGATATTGACTATGTTGAAGCTCTAGACACTGAGTTAAATAAAACAATCATTTTTGCGAAGGCCCGTCTTGAGCAGTACTCAAAAAAGAAAGAGCTAACGATCACAAGAGAGCTCAAGGGGTCTGAATTGAAGGGGACTAAATATGAGCCTCTTTTTAGCTATTTTAAAGACTTTAAAACAGATGGCGCCTTCCAGATTTTCAATGACGGGTATGTCACCACTGATAATGGTACAGGCATTGTTCACCTCGCACCTTCATTTGGAGAGGATGATAATCGAGTGATGAAAGAAGCCGGATTTAACTTTGAATTATGTCCAATAAATGACAAAGGTGAATTTCTTCAAACAGTTACTGATTTTGCAGGAGTTTACGTAAAAGAGGCCGACAAAAGAATTATCAAAAAACTTAAAGAAGAAGAAAAGTTATATGAGCAAGGGGTCCTAGTACATAGTTACCCTATGTGTCCAAGATCTGATACGCCGTTAATCTATCGTAGTATTCCTTCTTGGTACGTGAGCGTTGAAAAAATTAAATCAGATCTGCTTGAATCCAACGCCCAAATCAATTGGGTTCCTTCTCACATAAAAGACGGACGTTTTGGCAAATGGCTTGAAGGAGCAAGGGACTGGTCTATTTCAAGAAATCGCGTCTGGGGAACACCCATTCCCATTTGGAGAAATGAAGAGTCAGGTAACTTTATCGCCATTGGATCTATAGAAGAGCTTGAAGCCTACGCAGGCGTTAAAGTTAAAGATCTTCACCGTGAGCATATTGACCCACTAAACTTCACTATTGATGGTGAACCTGGTGAATATAAACGAATAGATGAAATTTTTGACTGCTGGTTTGAATCTGGCTCAATGCCTTATGCTCAAACCCACTATCCATTTGAAAATCAGGAAACATTTAACCACGGCTTCCCGGCCCAATTTATCGCAGAGGGGCTAGATCAAACAAGAGGTTGGTTTTACACGCTGACCGTACTCTCAACTGCGTTATTTAAAAAACCAGCTTTTAAAAACGTCATTGTTAACGGAATTGTTAATGCTGAAGATGGTAAAAAAATGTCTAAGCGTCTCAAGAACTATACTCCACCAGATAACTTGATGGAAGATTATGGAGCAGATGCTTTAAGACTTTACCTAATTACATCTGGCTTAGTTAAAGCTGAGGACCAAAGATTTGCGGACTCAGGTGTAAAAGACATGGTTAGAAGAGCACTCCTTCCCTGGTTTAACGCGTTTAAATTTTTTAACACTTATGCTTCAGTTGATGGCTGGAAGGTTAATGAACATTTTGTCCAAACAGACAATATCACTGACCACTGGATCATCTCAAATCTTCAGACTTTAAAGTTAAACATATCTGAGGAAATGGAGAATTATCATTTATACAATGTTGTTCCTCAGCTATTTAAATTTATTGAAGATTTAACTAACTGGTATATCAGACTAAACCGAAATCGCTTTTGGGGTGAAGGTTTATCTCAAGATAAATGTGCTGCTTACTCGACTTTATATACCACAATCAAAGAATTATCTCAGGTAATGGCCCCATTCGCTCCGTTTCTATCAGAGCACATTTACCAAGAGCTTCAAGCTTACGATAACTCTCTATTGGAATCAGTTCACCTAGAAAAATATCCAGAAGCCAAAAAGGGCCTAATTCAGCCCTCTCTCGAAGACGCAATGGGTAGAATTCAGGAAATCATCCTTCTTGGTAGGCAAAAGAGAAATATCGAGCAGATAAAAGTTAAAGTTCCCCTTAGAACATTAACTGTTATCCATAAAGAAAAAGCCCTTTTACAAGAAATTTCTAGGCTTGAACAATATGTAAAAAATGAATTAAATGTAAAATCGGTAGAGTATTCTGAAAATGAAGATCAATTTATTAAGCTATATGCAAAACCAAACAGCCCGATCCTTGGGAAAAAACTTGGAAAAAGTTTTGGCAAGTTTATGAAGCTAATAACAGGACTTGAGCCTAGCGACGTTTCTTCTTATGAAGAAAAAGGTGGTATTACCATTGATGGACAAAAATTCTCTGAGGGTGAAATTCTTATTTTCAGAGAGCCAAAAGAGGGTACGAATACAATGTCAAACCGCTTTATCTCCATTGACCTTGATATAGAGCTTGACCAATCTTTACTAGATGAAGGACTGGCACGTGAAGTCGTCAACAGAATTCAAAAAACAAGAAAAGAAATCAATTTAAATGTTGATGACAGAATAAAAATTGAATTTACGGCGGACGAAAAGATTCACTCAGTTATTGAGACATTTAAAAAGAAAATCATGTCTGAAACTCTGTGTATTGAAATGTCTAAAGCATCAGAGGAAGGAATTGAGTTGATACCGAATGATATTGAATCACATCGGTTAGGATTAAAAATTACTCGGCAATAATGAAATTTTTTTTTCAAATTACTTTTTTTCTTTTTATTGTCATGTCCATCGATGTGACGCTTGCGCTTTCGTATACTGCCCATGAGCATCGTTTCTATCAGGCGCAAGCAAAATTCATAAAAAGTAATTGGAAAAAGATTATCAAAAATGAGTCAGCACCACTTGTTAGTATTGATCAACTTTTAGACTCCGCTGCAGATCTAGACAAAAAAACACAACATTTTATTAACTGTAGGAAATCAAAAAACTGCCGAGAATCTCTATCAAAGCTAACCTCAGCATTTGAAAAAATTGAAGCTGACACTTTTTTAATTCTTTCTAAACTCGGTGGTGTCAAATTATCAGTTATAGAAAAAAATCAAAATCGCTATCCTCTCTTCATCAAAAAAATTTCAGACTTAAACCATCTTCTTTACAAGGCAAGAACATCAATTAATTCATTTTATATCTCCGCAGAAGAAAGTATGAATTCTAGCTTCGCCCCTCCATTTGAAAAAATTATTCCAGATTTAGAAACACTATCAGAGAATATTTCTTTTCAAGCTAAGAGCGTTCCTCAAATAATGATGAATGAGAATGTTAAAGAACTTCTTATTTTAGGTGAGAATGAATTTATCAGGCATCTATCTAGCTCAATAAGCGACACCCCCATTGAGAAATATCATCAGCTAGACAAGGTTTTTAATGTCATGAATAGGGACCTACAGAAAAATACAGGGCTCATCTCTCCAAGTTCAAAAAATACCTTAGTTCAGATACATTCACGGTGGAATGCAATTTTAAAAATCGTTAAAAGAAAGTAAAAAAAAAGCCCCTGCATTACAGGGGCTCGATAAAGATACATTTTAAAGATGTTAAAACTTAAACTCTGTTATACTTGCTAACTTTGAACTCAGTTTTTACTCTTCTTTTCGCAGCAGCTTCAGTTTTTTCTTTAAGTCTTACAGAAGGTTTTTTGTAATCTTGTCTTTTTCTGTACTCCTTAACAACACCAAAGCTCTCACAAAGTCTCTTAAACTTTCTTAGAGATCTCTCAACATTGTTACGATCATCGATCTTAACAAAAATAGTTGTATTCTTTGTTGCCATGTTACATTCACCCCCTTCTTCTAAATACTCAGTCTACCGACTGGCGGGTATAAACTAGTTTCAGTTTCAGATTACGTCAACTGAATAGTAATCAAGGTTAAATTAATCCCAAAGGTTAAATACTAGGTGCATGTGATCACCTAAGTTTTTAGTTACCATAAAGTAGCCAATATTCGTTTCGACGTAGCAAGACCTTGAATGCGGGCTATATCTTTCAACTAAACGACATCTTGAGTAGCTACCACCGTTAGGCCCTTTTCCAAAGTTAATATCTTTTTTTTGACAGCCCTTAGAGTCTGCATAAACACGAATAACCGCAATTGCCTGCGCCAAGTAGTCTTTACCGTAATCTCGGAGCTCAAGTTGATCGAGGTCAATATTTGTAAAAGTAGTTGTGTAAGCAAAATCGTTAGTGATCTTTCTTACGCAGTCCGTAGATGAAGCAAAAGTGCTAGAAATCACTGTCATTGAAAAAGTCAGAATAATACCCTTCAAAAAGTTCATAAATAGGTCCCAAGTTAAGCGCGCTGCGCAATTTATTTTTACGTTGCACTTATTTATCTTAAAGAGGCCAAAATGGAAACTCATTTTTTGCATTTGCTAAAAAAAATATTAGTTTTATTTAAAAAAAATATTAGCAAAACTGATAAACATGAATTATATTCAGCCCCGAATTAAAACATCACTTGGAAAAACTATGAAACAATTTATCGTTCTTTTCTCCCTGCTGGTCAGCTTAAACCTATTCGCTCAATCCCCAAACTATTACCCTAAAACTTATAATACTCTTCTTGAAACTGGTACTGCACCTTCTGGAGAGCTTAAAAGCATACTATTTGATATTTTAAACAAGTATCACAATCCACAAGAAGAAAATAAGAGAGACACTCTTTCAAGCAACTGCCAATCTGAAGGTTGCTACAAGCACAGAGCACTTACCTACCAAGAAGCAAGAGTTCACTTATTTGGAAGAATGCACCTTAAAAAAGATGACCGTGGCTACTTTATTGACGACGTCTACTGTAATAAAAGATTTACAAAAAGCGTAGGTGTTGGCCCAAATAGAATTCCTGATCACCAAAGAATTAACTGTGAGCACACTTGGCCTCAGAGTCGGTTCACCACAACATTTTCAAGAGAGATGCAAAAATCTGACCTAAACCACTTATTTCCAACAGATACCAAGGCTAACTCAATGAGAGGCAATCATCCATTTGGTGATGTTTATGGTTCAAGTGTTGGATCAGGTTGTAATGACAGCTCTATCGGCAGCCCTGCTGCGACCAACCGTTTCACAAAAAGAGGTGGTACATATTTCGAGCCACCACAAGAGCACAAAGGCAATGTTGCGAGAGCTTTATTTTATTTCTCTGTTAGATACAAGATTTCTATTTCGGATAAACAAGAAAGTTATTTGAGAAAGTGGCACGAAGAAGACTCTGTTGATGATGCTGAGTTAGCTAGAAACGACATGGTTCAGGAAGCTCAAGGAAATAGAAATCCATTTGTTGACTTCCCTCATTTAGTTGAAAAAGTTACTGACTTCTAGTCAAACTAAAACTCGGTTAAATCTTATTTAATTGTAATTTTATTTTGTCTGCTTCCTCTTTTGGAAGCTTGCTTAAAACCTGGTTTATTTGTGCGAGGTACTTTTTAGCCCTTTCGTCGTCACCATTCTTTTTTGCCACACCATAAAGAGTAATCTGAGACTCAAAGCTTATTGTTTTTAAACCTTCTAAATAAGAAATAAATTGGTACGCCATTTCCCAATCATTTTTTTGAGTGAAAAACTGAATAGAACTGACAATAATTTTTTCATCTTCTTTATTTCTAGCAATTAAATTGTTTAATATGTTTTTTGACTCGTCCTTCTTCTCTTCTCCATAACTCAAGTAAGCGAGCCTAAAAAAGAATGATTGATGGTACTGAACTTTTTCAACTGCCTGAAGTAATATCTTTTTTGCACTGGCTTTATCTTCATTTAATTCAAAGGCTAAAGAAATCGCAAGATATGGATTTGGACTGGAAACAAATCCACTGTATAAACATTTTTCCGCATTCAAAAATAGTCCATTTGCATCTCTCAACCGGCTATCAATACTGAGAATCAAATCACACTCTTCTTTCGTCAGTTTGAATTTTTCTCTCACTTCTTTAGATAACTCACTGGCCACTCGCGGATAGCCTTGAACGAATGACTCTTTTGCCATGTTCAACTTTCGCACAGATTGATAATCACAATACGAACTCCACCCCAAGCCGGATAAAACTATAAGTGAAAATAAAACAATACCTACCTGTCCAAATCCCATGTCGCTCTCCTATTTAACAGTATTATCTTATCAAATAGATCAGAAGAAATATTACATGGTAGATTGTTCCTCAATATATAGTGTTTAAAAGACCTTCAGGCATTTTGTGATTTTTTTCCAATACTCTCTTTCAGGGGCAAGCAATAATTATTATTGACCTTACTAATCGTGAATAGATTCTCTCAATATTTCACCAATTTCACTTCCATAAGCAAATGATCAAAAAGTACTTTCTCACAAGAGTTTTATCAATAAATAAAATAAATCACCTAAGGAGCAATAAAAAAGACCCCTCGAAGAGGGGCCAAATTAAGAAGTAAAATATTATTACTAAATTAGAACATCGATGCAGGATCCATATTTCTGAGATTGTTGTGAATGCTTGCAAGGAATTTTCCACCAAGCTCACCATCAACAAGCCTGTGATCATAAGAATGCGTTCCATACATCATTGATCTAATCGCCATGACGTCTCCAGGAAGAACCACAACACGTTTTTGAATCACGCCTGAAGCGTAAATCCCCACTTGAGGTTGAAGAATGATTGGCGTTGCCATTAATGTTCCAAAGGAGCCAACGTTAGAGAATGTAAATGTTCCACCACTTAAGTCATCCATCGTTAATTTCTTTGCACGTGCTTTAAGTGCAAGATCATTAACCGCGCGACAAAGACCAGTCATATTTAGTGCGTCTGCATTTTTAACGACAGGAACAATCAAACCATTGCCAGGAACTGCGACTGCCATTCCCAGGTTAATGTCTTTTTTCATAACAATGTTATCGCCTTCAATTGAGCTATTCACTAATGGATGCTCTTTCAGCGCTTGAATAATCGCGTACATAATAAATGGCGTGTACGTTAATTTGAATCCCTCTTGCTTTTGGAATTCATTTTTAAAGCCTTCTCTAAAAGTTACTAAGTGAGTTAGGTCAACTTCTTCAATAGAGTTAACGTGTGGAGAAATTTGCTTGGACGCGACCATGTTTTTCGCGATTGCTTTTCTCATGTTATCCATTGCAATCACTTCAACTCGCCCACTCGCCGACGTCGTTGGTGCACTCGCCGGAGTGACCGCTGCTGGAGTTGGTGTTGCTGCTGGTGCAGCTTGAGTTGTTGCCGTGGCCGCTGATGCTCCAGACTTTGATGCAAGATAATTTTCAAAATCTTTTTTGTTCACACGTCCGCCTGCGCCTGTACCAGAAATAGTCGCTAGCTCATTCATACTCACACCATGCTCTTTCGCCATCGCACGTACAAGTGGGGTATAGAAACGTCTCTCGCCTGAAGCGACCTCTGTTGGTGCTTCTGCTGCTGCAGGAGCAGGAGTTGCCTCTTCAGCTGGTGCAGCTGGCTCTGCTTTTGCTGGAGCGGCGGACGCACCGTCAAGCGCTGCTGCTGGATCGTCTTCAATTTCAGCGATTTTCACACCAACGTCGATTGTTTCACCCTCTTCAAAAAAAATCACCGCTACTCGGCCACCCATTGGAGCAGGAATCTCCGACTCAACTTTGTCCGTTGAAATTTCAAGAAGTATTTCATCTATTTCGATTTCATCACCAACAGACTTCGTCCACTTTGTGATTGTTCCGTTTGTAATTGATTCACCCATTTGAGGCATTACGATATCATGTCTGGCCATAATTTTTTCTCCTAGACGCTATATTAAAAATTTAATGATCGATTATTTGCGGCCATTACCGCTTCCGCTAAAAACTCTCCAAGAGTTGGATGAGGATGAACTGTCGCGTAGATTTCTTCATCAATTCCTTCCATCGTTCTAAAGAGAACGTACTCATGAATAAGCTCTGTTGCATGAGTTCCGACAATGTGTGCTCCTAAAAGCTCACCATGTTTTCCCATCAACGTTTTTACAAAACCTTCTTTTTCGTTGCTCGCCACAGCTTTGCCGTTTGCAACAAATGGAAGTTTTCCAACTTTATATTCAATACCCTGTTCTTTGAGCGCACGCTCGGTGTAACCAACTGACGCCACTTGTGGCTGACAGTAAGTACACCCAGGAATATTCATTTTATCAATTGGATGAGGGTGTCCACCACTTAGATGTTCAGCGGCCACCACACCTTCGTGTGAAGCAGCGTGAGCAAGAAGAGGAGCACCAGAAACGTCACCAATGGCGTAAACTCCCGGGACGCTTGTTTGATAATTTTCATCAACACTAATAAAGCCACGATCCGTCGCTATACCAACTTCTTCAAGACCGATCCCGTTAATATTTCCCGTCATTCCAACTGCGATCAAACCTTTTTCAAATGAATATGTTTTTTCTTCACCATTTTCAACGACTGAAAATTCAACATGATCGCCTTTATTAGCAGCACTAATTTTTTCAATCCCAAGAGACATTTTAATGCCATACTTTTTATACGCTTTTTCAACTTCTTTGGACGAATCTTCATCTTCAATAGGAAGCAGGTGTTTTTGTAATTCAAAAATGTGAACGTCTACACCAAATGCATTCCAAAAATAAGCGAACTCAACCCCAATCGCACCTGCACCAATAATCCCAATTGACTTTGGCATCTCTTCCATGTGAATGGCTTCCCATGCTCCGATTAGCCTTTCGTTATCGTGCTCAAGACCTGGGAAAGTTCTATAATGTGCACCCGTTGCAATTATTATTTTTTTCGCGTTCACTGTATCAGTGTGACCCTTCGCCGATTTAACTTCGACTGAAGTTGCGCTTTTTAATTTAGCGTACCCTTCAATCACTTCAATGTTATTTTTTTTCATCAAAAAGCCAACGCCTTTAGAGATGCGATCACTAATTCCTTTAGCTCTTTTGACGGCCGTTTTGCCATTGGTTCCCTTCAGCTCAACATCAATTCCAAGTGCTTTAAAATCGGCCAATTCATGAACTGCATGAGCAGATTTGAGAACTGCTTTTGTTGGGATACATCCCTTATTTAAACAAACTCCACCGAGTTTACTCATCTCAACGAGACCTACTTTATTTCCTAATTGGGAAGCACGAATTGCGGCCACATATCCACCTGGCCCGCCACCAATAACTAATACATCAAAGCTTTTCACAGAAGATCCTTTTTGTTTTACTTTAGAGTGAATCTTGGCTATCACAAAAGTCACGATTATCCAATTTTGAATAAAGGTTTGTCAGGTCAATGTCAACGCAGAGCGAGTCAATTATCACCCCGAAAACACAAGAAAGTTTGCTCAAAATTTTTCCTGGCGGCGTGGTCTTTTTTGACCTCGAAACCACTGGTCTATCCCCTCTATTTGATCGGGTCATTGAATTTGCGGGAGTCAAAATTTTAAGAGGGCAAGAACCGAGTACGTTAAGCATGCTCGTAAAGCCTGATATTGAGATATCTGAAGAAAATAGCGCTATTCATGGTATCACCAACGAAGATGTCGCTGACTGTCCCGGGGAGTCAGAAGCAGCCCCTCAGATTAAAGAATTTATTGGCAACCTTCCCCTCGTCGCTCATAACTCTAAGTTTGATATTGGATTTTTGATGTCCATGTACCATCGCTGTGGGATTGAGACTGATAACAATAGCGTTTACTGCAGCTGTAATTTATCGAGGAAGCTTAATAAGGAAGCTAAAAATCACCGACTTTCTACTCTTTGTGAGCAGTTTAATATTAATCTTGAAAATCATCACCGCGCGCTTGATGACACTATCGCGTGCCTGGAGGTTTTTCACGCGGTCTGTGAAAAGTCTCGTGATATTAGGGCCATAGGAAGCTCATCCATTCTCTATCAAGCTGGTGAATTTAAAAAAGCTTTTAATAAAATGATGCCCGAAAAGCTCAAAGAGCTTGAAGATCATTGCACGAAACGAACGCCTATTGAGATTAAGTACAAGGGCGGAAAAAATAAAAATGCGGTCAGAAAGATCGTGCCATTTAGCTTGCTCCCTCTGCCGACTGGAATTGCTTTGTATGGAAAATGTCAGGCGACAAATCTCTTTAAATATTACAAGGTTGAAAAGATTACAGAAATGAATGTTCAGGAATTGGACAAAGCGCAGCAAGAGGACTAGAAAACTCCCATGTATCGATTTCAACAATTTCTCATTCTTGTGGCACATTTGGTTTTACTCTGGTGGATCATGTTCGTGCTTCAAAATAGTGGTCAATTTACTGTCGAGAAAACCATCGCTCACTTTTTTGGTCTTTCGCTGATGGGAGCCGGGCTTATTTACGGCACAGCACAGTGGGCGAAATACCATCACTTTAATAATTCTGATCACTAATTAACTAATCTCAATTGACAGCTTAAACCGTTGGGTTTAAAACCTACAGATCAATTGCGGGGGTAGCACAGTTGGTAGTGCGTCTGCTTGCCATGCAGAAGGTCGCGAGTTCGAATCTCGTCCTCCGCTCCATTTTTCATAAATCCAAAAAAAATTTTTTATATTCCATGCGACCTGAAGCATGGCTTGCCATGCAGACGGCACTCAAAAAAAATGTCCAGTGGACATTTTTTACGACGTAAAAACACAGTAAAGAGATAAGTTTCGCTTCACGAGATTGAGGGCCGCGCGAGTTTTCGGGTGAAGCCGTAGGCAAGCCCAAATCTCGTCCTCCCCTCCATTTTCTATAAATCCAAAAATAATTTTTTATATTCCATGCGACCTGAAGCATGGCCCGCCATGCAGACGGCACTCAAATAATAATCTACACCTCAACAAAAAAAGTTAGATTTTTCCCGTTCCCCTGCTACTTTTAAATTCTAGCTATAATTTAATATAAAATGATCGTGGGAGTGTTCGACTTGGTTAGCTTTAGAATTTTTTTACTATTATCACTTACTCCTTACTTGGTGTTTGTCGAATCTTCAGCTTTTGCTGCCAGGTCAAAAAACAAATTTTATTTTGAACCATTTTTTAAAATAGACTACCAAATTTGGCAAAATGATCAATTGGAACAAGATCCAGATGATGGTGATTTCACCTATAAATTTAGAGGATTGTATTACGGCCCTAGATTAGGTTCTAAATTTTTATGGATATATAATAAATGGTTCGTTTACGGATTTGAAGGCTCTTATGCGTATCTATTTAACACCTATTCCCCTGACCCTGATAGAGCAGAAGACGATAGTTTTAAAACTGACTCAACAGCTTCTCAAATTCAATTAGGTTTATTTACCGGTTTTCAGTACAAACGCTTTGGACTCAAACTTCAGTATATTCCGATGACGTCAATTGAAAACACAGAAAAGTATTCAACCTTTACGTCATCAGATTCAAAAAACACTTATGCGGGAACCGGTTTTGGGTTGGGAATTTCTTATATCTATAAACCAAAAGTTAACTTTTATATAGAGTACCAAACGTTCACACTCAACTCTTTTACTATTGATGGAACTGAGTACGATCTACCAACAACTACTGGTAATATGACATTCAAAGAACTCACCACAACAAAATATTCCGTTGGTATTTCAATGATTTTTTAAGGCCGTATTTTTTACCGTCAAGTACACCTGACAAATAACTTATTATCATTTTTTCTTTACAATACTGTAACCCCCCTGTTCTAATTACTGTCACCAAATGCTCAAGAAGAGCATGGACACTGACAGCAGGAGGCTTACGTGATTTCAAATTTTCTTCTTCTCGCCTTTTCATTTTTTCTTCTTGCCTGCAATCCCATGAAGATGCTTCAAAAAGAAATTAAAAATTATGGCTACATTCCCATGACAACTCCCATGCAAAAAAGTGGCACTGGAACCCTCATTGCAGGAACACCAAAAGCATTTTCTATTCTCGCCCCACCAGAAGAATGCTTTCCCAAAGAAATTGATGGAACACCAACGAACTTTCGCTTTTATGATAAAAGCACGTTGCCTACAAAAATTAAAAACATCTCGGCCAGTGGTCGCGCGAAGTTTGACCTAATTGAAATTGCAGCACTTGGCGGAGCTCCAATTGGAATCGGAGGACAATTTGAGCGGGTCGAAACTGTAGGTCTTGAAATGAGTGGTGTCAGTATTGAATACATGAACGCCCCAAAAGTGACGGCATATTACAAAAATGGAATGAGTGAAATGTGTAAAATCTATCTCGACTTTTCTGGATTTATCTTCCAAGCAATTAAAGTAGATAAACTTATTTATACATTTTATGGAAGTCAGGGAGAAAAGATTGAGCTTAACACTGGCGTCCTCGAAGAAATTATCGAAGTCGGATTTGAGGTAGAGTATGAAATTGAAAACCAAGCAGAATTGGTCATCAATTATCCCACTTATCTTGGTTATCAATTAGGAAGTCTACGATATGAAGATTATGGATTGTCGATGTATCGCTCAACTCGTGCAACTAAAAATAAATGGAGGTGGAAAAATATAGATTTATTTAAACGATTTTAATTCTTCAATTTAAGTTCAAAAAAACAGGAGGTTTTTAATGACAAAAAATTTTAATTTCAATCATCCCCTATTTGCTTTCATCAGCAGACTGTCGTTACTTCTCCTTCTCTTTCAGTTAATTGCCTGCGGAAAAAGACCAGAACAAAAAGTTCTTGATCACATCTACGTTGAAACGACTGTAAAAGAAGAAGACGTCTGGGTTGGCTTAATTACAGAGCTCAATCTTGGTGGGCTTGAAATGACGGCCATTAGCTTGCCAATTCATGATCCTAAAGCGCCTGGCGAATATTATGGAGAGCTCAGCTTTACCACAGACCTAAGCTCATTTAACAATGTCGTTGAAGTAAATCTTAACCTCTCAAAAGTTGCAAAAATAAGAGGGTCAGCTTTTCCAACACTTCCTACTGGTGAAGATATTCCCTTTCGCGGTGTCGGAGATGGTGACATTATCGAACTTGAAGTGCCCAACATGAAGGCAAAAGTATATGTACTCTTAAGACAAGATACAGTCATCGTTGGCTATGCGAGCGTTATTGATAAATTCTCCGAAGCGTCTGGCTACCTAGGAGGAGCCGATGTCTTTTTTGGATTTAATCACCATCCAATCCGCGGAAGCCTCGGTTTTTTTAGTGATAAAGAAGCGGCCGAAACAGGTCTCGGCGTTTTTGCTGACCTAAGTAAAGTCATGGCCCCAGACGTAATTAAACAATTTGTCCGAGAGCGAGCGGCCAAAAACCAGGTATCGTTGGATGTTGAAGAACTTAGCCGTCAAAACAGAAAGGCAATTGTAAAGTCTTACCTCAAACTTAGTGAGGATCAATAACTTACTAAAAATCCGTGGAGGCCGTTACTGGCCTCCTTTTTTTAACTCATCGCCCTGAATAAATTTCTTTTTGCCACAACGCAAGGTGACATTTTCCATGCCAGTGCCTATATTGCGCAGAAAATTTTAATGCCCAAATAAGGAATAAATGATGGAAAAAATTAAGGTAGCAAACCCTGTAGTTGAGCTTGATGGCGATGAGATGACGCGAATTATCTGGAAATTTATTAAAGACCAGTTAATCCTTCCTTACCTTGAATTAGACATCAAATATTATGACCTTGGAATGGAAAGCCGAGATAAAACGGAAGACATGATCACCGTAGAGGCAGCAGACGCCATCAAAAAGTACGGCGTAGGAATCAAATGTGCGACGATCACTCCAGATGAGCAACGAGTTGAAGAGTTCAATTTAAAACAAATGTGGAGATCTCCAAACGGTACAATCAGAAACATCATCGGTGGTACTGTATTCAGAGAACCAATCGTTTGTAAGAACGTTCCAAAACTAGTTCCAGGTTGGACAAAGCCAATCTGTATTGGCCGACACGCGCATGGTGATCAATATAAAGCCGTAGATTTCCTTACTCAAGGAAAAGGTAAACTGACTATCACTTACACACCTGAAAATGGAGAGGCACAAACTCATGAAGTTTATGACTTTAACGATGATGGTGTTGCTCTCGCTATGTACAACACTGATGAATCTATTATTGGATTTGCAAGAAGTTGTTTTAATGTTGCCCTTGCAAAAAAATGGCCTCTATACCTCAGTACAAAAAATACAATTCTTAAAAAATATGACGGTCGCTTTAAAGACCTATTTCAAAAAGTTTATGAAGAAGAATTCAAAGCAAAAATGGATGAGCATGGTCTTATTTATGAGCACAGACTCATTGATGACCTCGTTGCTTGTGCAATTAAATGGAACGGTGGATTTGTTTGGGCGTGTAAAAACTACGATGGTGACGTTCAGTCGGACATTGTCGCTCAAGGTTTTGGTTCTCTTGGCCTAATGACTTCTACTCTTATTTCACCAGATGGCAAAACATTTGAAGCTGAAGCTGCACACGGTACTGTTACACGTCACTACAGACAGCACCAACAAGGTAAGAAAACATCAACAAACCCAATTGCTTCTATTTTTGCCTGGACAAGAGGTCTTGCTCACCGAGGAAAAATGGACGGTAATCAAGCCCTCGTTGACTTCTGTAATAAACTTGAAGAAGTGTGTATTGAAACAGTTGAAAGTGGCTTAATGACAAAAGACCTAGCGCTTTGTATTCACGGAAAAGATCTTCGTGAAGAGCACTATCTTAATACAGAAGATTTTCTTGATGCACTCAATGAGGGCCTCAAGGCAAAAATGTTTGACTCATAATATCAGGTAACGACTTTTTCAAAAAAACGACTAAACAAGCAAATTTTTCCTAAACATTTTTTTTCCTCCTCCGATCACTTTGATAGAGGAGGAAAATATGTCTTTAGACATCAATGCTCAAACAAAAGTATTAATTAAGCGTTGTCACGTATGTGGCCACCTTAATGAGTCTTCAACAGAGCTTGAACGATGTCAAAAGTGCTCAAAATCCTTTCTTCCAAGTTCTTATTTTTCTAAAGTCCACGACAACACCGGTGTTAAATTTAAACAGCTCTATTCTCACGTTCATGAGCTTGATGAAAAAGACCTAATCATCGGTATTCACGTCATTTGGTAATGGTTTTTTACTTTTTAAAATAACACATACCAGCTAGTCATCGACAGTTTCATCATTTAATATTTATCCTTTGAAATTAAGGGATTAATTCATGCTTCAGCCACAAACGCATCGACAACTGCCACAAGTCATCACCGAGTTACTAAAAAAAAGAGAAATTACTGATGTTGAAGACTACTTATCTTGGGACCTAAAAAAACTGCCCTTACTAACTGAGCTAAAAGACCTTTCAAAAGGGGCAAGCCGTTTAATTGAGGCAATCAATAAGAAAGAAATTATCTCAGTTTATGGTGATTACGATGTTGATGGTACTACAAGCTGCGCACTTCTTTGGCACTTTTTTAAGATGATTAATGTTGAAGTTGAATGTATTCTACCAAGTCGTTTCGTTGAAGGATATGGCATCCACCCTCCAACAATCGATGAAGCGTTGGAGAAAAAAATAAATGTTCTCATTACTGTTGATTGCGGAATCACGAATAACGAAACAGCAAACTACGCGAGAGAAAAAGGAATTGATCTCATTATTACAGATCACCATAAAGACGCAAGAGAGGAGATGCCAAACGCTTTTGCTGTTATTAATCCTAATAGACGAGATGAAAATTTATCAGCTCCGTTAACGGCGCTCGCTGGTGTTGGAGTTGCCTTTGCTCTTGCCTTAGAAATTAAAAATCAACTCGCAAGACAAGGAGTGCAAACACCAAGCATCTACCCTCTCTTGCAATTAGTTGCGGTTGGTACAATTTGCGACCTGGCTAAATTAAATCCAATGAATCTCAAGATGTGTCGCCACGGACTAAAGCAAATACCAAAAAGCCAGTATGCCGGAATTCGTGCCTTTTTTACGCCTGAAGAGCGAGAGCTCTCTTTTATGCCAAGTGAGAAAATAAGCTTTGGCGTTGGCCCTTTAATCAATTCCAAAGGACGCCTTGATCATCCAAAAGAGGCACTTAATTTACTTATTTCAGATGATAGTGATGATGCATTTAAATCCTATTCAATTCTTCACTCTTCCAATACAGAGAGGAAATTTATTCAAAGTGAGGTCTATAAGGAAGCAATTGCACTTATTAATGAATCTGGTGAAACTGAGCAGAAAATTAATATCGTTTACCAACCTCATTGGCACGAAGGAGTTATTGGCATCGTTGCCAGTAAGTTGGTTGAAACATACCGAGTCCCTGCAATGGTTTTTAC
>JAURQB010000218.1 GCA_030836365.1 Bdellovibrionota bacterium
AAAGTGATAATTAACTGCTGCAATATTAACATCACACTGCTTGCTAATTTCTCTGATACTAGAGGCAGCATAGCCCTTTTGACTAAATAATTCTCCTGCCACCTTCAAAATTTTCTCTTTCGTCTTCATTAAGAATACTCTTATTCAGCTGTTAAAGGCTTTCTGTTTTTTAGAAGAGCGGAAAACCAATTAGTGAAATCCTCCAGAATTGCGTACGCACAAGGAACCCAGATAATTGTTAAAATCGTTCCACTGGTCAATCCCCAGGCCATCGCGAGAGTCATCGGAATTAAAATAGCATCACTTCCACCAATTCCATAGGCCGTTGGCAATAAACCGCTAATAGTGGTTAATGAAGTCACGACAACAGCTCTCAGCCTCATTCCTGACGCCTTGGCGAGAATGTCAGAGAAGATCATTTCTGGGTTTTCTTCTTTAAGTTGATCAATAAAGCTGATTAAAACAATCCCTGAATTAACGATGATCCCACCAAGCCCGATAATACCGATAAGTGCGAGAAAACTAATTGGTCTCCCATGTAGACTAAAGGCAATAGAGAAGCCAAAGAGACCAAGAGGAATAGTTGACATAATAATTAGCGGCCTTAAATAACTACCAAATATAAAAACGAGCAGCGCCAAAATACCAATCAGACTTAAAATAAGAGCACTAAAAAGTGATTCCATGGATTCTTTTGTCGACTCTGCTGCCCCTCCAAAACTTAAGCTAATATCTGGATATTCACTTTTATATTTTTCATACGAGGAGATAAGAATTTTATTCGCCTGCGCACTCGTGATCACATCATCATTAACATCGCCTGTAAGGGTCTTTGATCTTTTAAAGTCAAATCGCTTAATTTGTGGTGCCCCAGATTTTTTCTGAAACGTCGCAAACGCAGTGATAGGAATCAAATTACCTTGTCGATCCATCACCTTAACCATGTCGAGGTTTTCAAGGTCTCGTCTAAACTCTTTAGCATGTTGTATTTTTATATCCACATCTTTATTATCAAGAGTTACCGTAGATAAACGTCTACTACTGATAGCGGCCCTTACCACCTGACCAATATTTCTTACATCAAGCCCAAGCCTACTTGCCTTTTGATAGTCGAGATCAATAAAAATTTCATCATCTCCAATGACATCATCAATTTTAAGATCAAAAATTCCATTTACTTTTTCAAGATCACTTTTAATTTTATTAATAAGTGAATAGAGATTTTCAATATTATTGGACCTAAAAGTCGCTTCAATGGGGTTTCCGACAGGAGGGCCATTAATAATTGTTTCAAATGAAAGAGACGCAACCTCCGCGTGTTTAATTTTTCTAAGCTTTGCTAGTACTTCTGTATGAGGAATATTATTTTTCATATGATCACTAACAAAAATGGTAATCATCCCAACATTATTGCCATCCTTTCCCTTCGGATCAGCAGGGCGATCTTTGGCAACGCCTGCTCGGCCGACAACATGTTTAGCATCTTCTCCCAATATATCCTTGACTCTTTTAGCTATTTCACTAATCACTCGGTCTGTTTTTTCGAGCCGAGTTCCTTTTGGTGTTTCAATTCTAGCTAGGTATATTTCAGTCTGATCAGCGGGAAATAAAATAAATTTATTGGCCACCGACATAAAATAAAAACTAACAACAATGATTCCAACAAAACCAAGTAGCATCAGATACCTGACACGCACTAATTTTTGCATTAAATTTTCAAATTTATTTTCAAATTTTTTAAACCAATCCCCTTCTGAATTCATTTGTTTTTTAGAGAGTTTTGCCCCGGCAAACCGCAACCTTATCGGGAGGAAAAAGAAGCTCTCGGCGAGACTAAGGATTAAACTAATTGTAACGATGATAGGGATATAACGAATAAACTGGCCCATTACACCTTTTGTCACGAGCATCGGCAAGAATGCAGCAATTGTTGTAAAAGCAGTTGCAGTTATTGGTAACCACAAATCATGAATACTTTTACTAGCTGCTTCTTTGGCCGTTAGTCCTTCGACTCGCAACCGGGTAAAATTCTCAGAAATAACAACACTATTGTCCACTAACATACCAAGCGCAATAACTAATGCCAGGATAGTAATTGTATCTAGATTCATCCCATAAGTTGGCATAAACCCCATCGTTCCTAAAACGGCCATCGGCAGAGATAAAGACGCGGCAACACCAATTTTTCCAGGCAGAAAAAAGAAGAGAAAAATTACCACAAGAACGAGTCCCGTTATTGCATTACTAGCTAGAACCTCTAGTCGATTGGCCACTTTTTTACCTTCATTGGAATAAATATTCAGCGACAGATCAGCATGCCGTTTTTTAAAAAGAGCAACTTTTTCATCAATGGATGAAACCAGCTTAAGCGTATCGGCGCCGGATTTTTTCGTCACAATTAGAATGGTTGCCCCTACGCCGTTATGTCTGGCCATCACCCGCTTTTCATCTTCATCATCAACAACGTTGGCCAAATCTTTTAATAAAATAGTCTGCCCAGAGAAATTTGAGCGTACCACCAAGTTTTTTAATTCGTCATTATTTCGGATTTTTCCTTCGACACGCAAAAGAACTTGGTTATCATCTGACTTAAGCGCTCCTCCCGGCGTATTAGAATTTCTCGACTGAACCGCGGCCATTACTTCATCAAGTCCAATATGATATTTTTTCATTTGATCCGGAATTATTTGAATGAGAAAGGTGCGCGGTGAAAATCCTACAAGGCGAACGTCTTTTACACCCCTTAAATCTTCGAGTTCTTCTTTAAGCGCGTCAGCGGATAAATCCCTATTTCTATTTGTATTACTACCTACGAGCGCAAGCTCCATAACGGGAAATTCTTCTGATTTGACCTCTGTAAAGACTGGAGGATCTCGCAAATCATTAGGCAATTTAGTTGTTCGAACAATCGCTTTTTGAACGTCACCCATGGCCTCATCCACGTCTACATTTGGATCATCCATATCAATGCGAACTACAATTGTAGATAGGCCTGCTTGAGAAATACTTTTTACGTCTTTAAGACCCGCAACTGAGCGTATTTCATCCTCAAGGGGTTTGGTAATTTTGATTTCAATATCCTCTGCAGATGCACCATCATAATTAGTAATGATCGTCGCCGTTGCCAAACTGACGGCAGGATAACTTTCTGCATTCATTCTCATGAGTCCCATTAGACCAAAAACGATGAGACCAAAACTAAGAATAGCGGTAAATTTTGAGTTTCTTAAAAAAAATTGTGCCAGAGTATTCATTAATAAATCCTTGTCCTAATTTAAGAATTGAGTGAGCATTTTGTTTGATTAAAAACAGAGAAATAATCAAGAATCGTCATCAATATGGAAAGATTAGTTCTGATATTATCTAGTTCACTCGCAAAGTAGGCATCTTCCTCTCCCACTAATTGCTCAATAGAAATTCGTGCCTGTGAAAATTTTTGTCGACTCGTCTCTAAACTTATCTTAAGCGAGGTATTATTTTCTTTTTGATTTTTAAGCGCCGCTTTTAGAACCTTGACGCTATTAATAATTTCCATGTGATAGGCATCTAGCTTCGCTTGAGTTTCCTGGGTATTTATTTCTTTTTGATGCTGTCCTATTTTTTTTCTAATTTTTGCACTTTTAGTCAATTGTGATCCTATAGGAGCACGTAATTCGATGCCAATTTGAGCAACTGCTCTTGGATCATCTTTTAAATTTTGAAAACCATCCTCATATCCAAAATCCTTTCCATTAAATTGAGTTTGGGCAAAGAGTTTTAAATCGATATCATTATGGATATCAGCGAGTAATATTTCTCTTTTTTTGATCTCTTGAACGATGGCCGCAATGTCATCTAGAACCGTCATCTCCAAGGGCGCGCTACTCAGTTGTTCAATTTTATCTGTGCAGATAAAAAGCTCTGCAATAGTTTGATCAATACTATAGGCACCCATAGAAATATCTTTTCCTTGGAGCTCTGGTACGAGCTCACGAAGGGATCGATGTAGGTTACTGCGCTGGTAATGAAGCGTATTTAAGCTGCCCTGTCTAGATGCGAGAATTGACTTCATTCGAGCAAGCGTCCCGCGATCAGAAACCGAGTTCCTCACCTTTTCGGCCGTAATACTAACTTGTCTTTTCGCTTGCTCAATCAGCATTTTCGTTATTGTAATTGATTCCTCATTGGCCACTAAATTCCAGTAAAGCTTAGACAAAGAAATTTTTAACTGATGGGAAAACATCTCTTTTTCTAATTTTTTTATTTTTAAATCGTCTTTAGAATTAGCGTATTTTTTACGAGAGGATCGACCTAAGATGTCTTGATAAAGATCCAATGAGAAATTTAAAGAACTTCCAACAGTTGTACTTCGTCGCAGAAAATTGTTTGAAAATTGTTCGGCAAAAATATTTGCTTCGATATTTAAGCCTAATAGCGTGGCCTTACTTATACCGAGTTGCGCCCTTTTTGTCGGACTTGTGACAGGGACAAAGCGATTTAGCTGCCTGGATTTATTCTCCCCATAGGTCAATGACATATTAAAATATGGACTTAATTGATCATCAAACAAAGATTTATTTAGCTCAGAGGAATCCTTTGCCAATAAAATTTTCTTATAAGCAGGTAGCATTTCTTGATTCAATTCTTCAAAATATTTTTTAGTTAAAACAACAGACTCTCCACTAAAAGTCATTGGGTTGATAAAAATTGATATTATTAACAGGACAAAGTACTTCATTAGTTGATTTCCTAAATGTATTTCAAACGTTTGTTTTAATTTAGATTACCGGGCCCTTTCTGGCCAAATAAAAAATAATGCTCAATAGATATATTTTAGACACCATTAATTGAATATAGAGGGGCACCATTAATTGGATATAGTAGGGTACCATCATTCGTTTTTCCGAAGGCCACATAATTTGTTCCCCGTAACCGATAAAATGGCGGATGAAAAACTACAAAGAAGAAATTGAATCCATCAAAAGTTTGCTGGAGCAAGGCAGGGTGGATACTGCTGAAAAAAGCTTAAAAAAAATTATTGATCCGTCGAAGCTGAGCGATCCCGCCTATATTGAATCAATATTTACTATGTATTTATACATGGGAAACATGAGTCGACTATTTTTGAAACACTTAAAAGTTTCTAAAGTCCCGCCACGTCCAATTGATACTGCCTTTGATGTAGGGAGACGTTTTTTTTACGCACTCTATATTCTAAACAAATCTGGAGGCATGCGAATTGTTGAGCCATACCTCAGAGAAATAGTCGTTCATCGACAATTAGAAAATCGTTATCTTGGGGGAATTTTCTTTTTTAATTTTGACTATAATCAAGCTGTTAATTATTACCAAAAAGCATTTGAAATGCTCAATACACCATTTAGTGAAATAGAGCACTTACTTATACTAGGTAATCTAGGTGCTGCTTATTTATACCTTAAAGATTATGAAAACTACGAAAAGACAAAAAATATTGCTCTAAAAGTTTCAAAAAATGATAAATCAGTTATGAGGGTTTATTCAAAATATGATATTCTAAGAAATTTACAACTGGGTAATACAGAAGCTGCCATGGCCAGCTTCAGACATATAGACGATTTTTATTACCGCTACAAAAGGGAAATCCCAAAAGCTGAATTGATCATGTTTAAAATCATTGAAGCCTTTTGCCAAAAAGATAAAAATAAATGCCAAGAATATTTATTAGACTTTAAAGAAATTAGCACCGCCAACATTATAAAAGGCACAATAAGCCCTGAGCGTTATTTCGCCTCCAGTTTTTATTACACACAAATATCGCAAATGGACTCCTCTGTCTGGAAAGATATTCTTGAGTTTCATTCAACAACCTATCCCATCCCAAACTTCAGAATTCTTGGTGAGCAACTAAACGATTCTCACTTTAAATGTATGGGAAAACAGACTGCCAAAAACTATATTAATTTTAAAACCCAAGAATACGTAATCGGAAACAAAAAAGGTATTGGACTTAATAACGAGATAAAGGCGATCTATTATTTGGTTCGAGCACAGCACTACGGACTTACTTTTGAAACACTTGCCTCTTTAATTTATGATTATGAGGATTATTCTGGACTATTTATGATCAAAGAAAGAGTTAAGCAAATTATTCATCGACTAAAAAATCACTATCAAATATCCGTGCATAGTAAAAACTTTAGGGCGTATTTAGAAAATAACTTTATTGATCAGATTTATATCACCAAAAATGATCAAATGCGAATCGACAATAATTTTACGCTTCAACAATTCATGGAGTTTTACTTGGTTTCTCAAAGCAAAGCAAAAATTCAGCTCACAAGATTATTCAATGAATTAATAATATCGAAGGAATTGGTTGGCAAAAAAAATATCTACACAAAAAAATAAGGCCCAATGAATGGGCCTTATCCTAAAAAATTTATTTTTAATTTTTAATAAATTAGTTATTAAATTTTAAACAAGTGATCTCTTCCATTGCACCAAGAGCAGCACAAGAATTAACTTTCTCTTCTGACTTTACAATCTCTTTGTTTGCTAAAACTAAACATGCCACTTCACTTTTTTCACTAGACGTGTTCGCGTAACAGCTTGCTGCAACCTCTGCCGATACATTTTTTGTAATCAAACAAAAAGATTGAGAAACTTGAGATTGAGTACCAATCAAACATGCTTTAATCAGTTCATTTGATTTCTTAGATGCTTGACAGCTTTCTTTGATATTTGCAGATAAAGAGTATTTCTCGCAAATAGTATTTTTTTTCTTTTCTTGCTTTTGCATTTCACGCTTTTGAGCAGCAACCTCTGCTCGTGAATAAAGGATGTAATCCTCTGTTAGAGCGTAAGTATTAGCAGATAGTAATAACATTAGTAAAAAAGATAGTTTTTTCAATGGGTTAACTCCTGTTAGGTAAATTGATGCCCAAACTTAACATAACCAGTATTTTTCAAAAGCTGATTGAAAATATTACTCGAAATGATGGAAGAAGGATGCCAAGAAGTCATATTTAAATTATTAATATCACAGATATTATACAGGTACTGAGACTATGCAAATTGAAGTTCGTTATTTAGATAATTTAAAGGTTCAAGCTTATTTTGATGATTTTGAAGTGCTGTCCGATCAACCTATTCGCTATAAGGGAGACGGAACCGCTCCAGGGCCTTTTGACTATTTCCTCGCCTCCTCGGTGATGTGTGCAGCTTATTTTGTGAAAGTTTATTGTAAGGCCCGCGACATCAGCACAGATGATATCAAAGTCACACAAGACAATATTGTGTCACCAGAAAATCGATATAAACAGACCTTTAAAATTACAGTTGAACTGCCTAGCTATATTTCATCGAAAGACAAAAAAGGTATTATCGCTTCTATCGACCGTTGCACAGTGAAGAAAACGATGCAAGCTGGGGTGAATTTTGTCATTGATGCTAAGGAAGTTTTAGGAAGAGATGAAAATACAGTTTTCGATGAATTTAAAAATAAACCGACCCGAACGATTATTCCAGGAAAGGATAGCTCTCTAGAAGAGACGATTGAAAAACTCACTGGCATTCTTGATAACCTTGGAATCAAAATTGAAATCAGCTCTTGGCGAAACCCTGTACCACATGTTTGGAGTGTACACATCCGAGACGCAGACTCTCCCATGAACTACACCAACGGAAAAGGTAAGACTAAAGAAGCTGCTCTTTGCTCTGCATTGGGAGAATATCTAGAAAGAATCAGTTGTAATTATTTTTACAGTGATTATTATCTAGGTAGTGAGATATCAAATGAAAAATTTGTTCACTACCCTAATGAAAAATGGTTTCCGGTAAATGGTGAATCAATTGATCCAGATTTAATGGATGATTATCTTAAAAAAGTTTATCACCTCGATGGCCAATTAAAGCCTAATCACTTGATAGAGACAAATTCAGGCAATATCAACCGCGGTATCTGCGCACTCCCCTTCACTCGTCAAAGTGATGATCAAACAATTTATATTCCCGTTAATCTTATCGCCAACCTTTATGTGAGCAATGGCATGAGCGCGGGCAACTCAAAGTATGAAGCGCGAGTACAGTGTTTATCTGAAATATTTGAGCGTGCGGTAAAAAATAAAATTATCACCGAAGAAATTTCTCTTCCCGATATTCCGGAATCAACTATCTCACTTTATCCTCAACTTGAAGAGGGAATAAATGCTCTAAGAATGCGCGGTTTTCCATTAGTGATCAAGGATGCCTCTCTTGGTGGCCGGTTTCCGGTTCTCAATATCACTCTCCTCAACCCTCAAACAGGTGGAGTGTTTAGCTCTTTTGGCGCCCATCCAAATTTTGAAATTGCACTCGAGCGCTGCCTAACCGAACTACTTCAAGGCAGAAGTTTTGAGGGCCTAAATGATATGCCTAAACCGACATTTAATACAGATGCTGTTGTCGAGCCGAACAATATTGTTGAGCACTTTATTGATTCAACTGGCGTTATCTCGTGGCGTTTTTTTAATCAACACAGTGAATATGAATTTTGTCATTGGGATTTGAAGGGAACAACAAAAGAAGAATTCGAGCACCTCATGAATATTCTTAAGCAACTAGAGAAAGAGGTTTACATTGCTGACTACACAGATCTTGGTTTTCACGCCTGCCGAATTTTAGTACCTGATTATTCAGAGATTTATCCATCTGAAGACTTAATCTGGGATAATAATAATCTCGCCCTTAAATTTAGAAGTGACATTCTGAATATCCACACATTAAATAATCAAGAGCTTGATCACCTTTTAGAAAAAATCGAGGAAAATGAACTAGATGACTATCGGCCAGTTAGTGAGCTTATTGGCATTGCATTTGATGAAAACAGTGTATGGGGAGAGCTAACCATTGGAGAGCTTAAGTGCCTTATCCATCTTGCGACAGGAAATTTAGAAGAGGCCAAAATATTAGTTGAACAGTTTGCTCTGTTCAATGATGCTTCGGCAGATCGAAATAAATTGTACCGTCTCATTGATGTCTTGATTGATATTAATCTTGAAGAAAATGGAAATATTTCTCATTATGAAAAAACGCTCAGTCATTTGTATGGTGAAGACCTTCTTGTACAGGCTCAAAAAATGATTACTGGTGAGCTTCGTTTTTTTGGTCTTGAGAAAACAAATGAAGAGCTGGAAGGCCTTGATAAACACCTTCGCCTTCTTAATTCTTACAAGAAATTAATGCGAAAAAGAGGTCCTTAATTCAACCGCTTATTACGCTTTATTTTCTTTAATAAACTTTATGTAACCACGAACTAGTTTTTGCTCAACATCAGCAATTTGATTGTTTTGCACAGGCATTTTTAATAATAAATTCGTCTTCCCTTCTGGACTAAAAAGAACCTTAACGCGAACACCGACAACTGGAATTGCGATACCTTCTTTCCGACAAAAGTTGCCAATCGCTTGCTGCGCCTTTTTTACGTAACTGCTCAAAATTGAATCGGCAAGGTTAGTTAAAAAGCTCTCTGCCAACTCTAAATCAAGCCCCTTGGGAAAGTGAAAGTTAAAACTCTTGATGGAATAATCTTTAAAATAGGACTCATTTGTCACGGCATTATTTAAAAAAATGCTATTGGGAATACTAATGATATTACCCGTCGTTTGCTGAGATTCTTTTTCAGGCCCTATTTCAAGAACCTTTGTATGAGTGAGACCTTTTTCTAAAACATACCCTCGGTATTTATTTATTTCAATCCTATCCCTAACTCGAAAAGAATGACTAATTCGCAGTAAAATACCGCCAGTCGCATTCATGATTAACTCTTTAGTCGCCAAAACCAGTGCGGCCAAAACGGCGAAAATGGAAACAAAAAAATCCTGAACTTCAGTAATCCAAACAAAAAATATGGCCAGATAGAAAAGAGTATTAAATATCTGAAGCACGCGCTTTCGTTGCTCCATTTTATTCTCATAGTCTCGGTCATCCGCCTTAAAGCTTTTTTGATAGAAATACTTTCGTAACAAAAAATAAATAAGGGAAATACTAACGGTAATAATAATTTTCTTATTGGTATAAAGATCTGATAAAACTTCTATATCCATCATCATCTCCTGGACAATTATGAAATTATATTTAATCAGTAATTTTCCGGCAATCAATATGTATGTAAATTTGTATATCAATCGATATTTGGTAAACTATGAAGACAAGTAAAGGAATTACATCATGAGAATCACCCTACTTTTACTTTTTCTAGTTTCCCTACCGTCCTATGCGCTCACGAGCAATGGATCATGGCTTGGTACCTTCACGAAGAAAAAAATAAACTCCCAATCTTTTTATTGGGCCGAAACCCAACTCCGATACGATTTATCCTCGGGAGAAATGGGCCAACTCCTGTATCGATTTGGCTATCTTAGATCCCTCGACTCGCTACCAGGTGAATGGGGTGCTTTATATGGGTATATTCAAACTGGTGTCGCAAAAGAGCATCGACTAACGGCCCAATACACATCAAAATTTCCCCAAATAGGCTCAATCCACCTTAGCACCCGTATTCGCCTTGAGCATCGAATTCTAGAGAATATCCAGGCACAATCCCAGCGCTTTAGAGTTCTTATTCGTGGAGATTGGAACTTGGACAAGGAATACAAAATCGTTTCCTGGGATGAGGTTTTTATTAATACAAATGACAATACATGGGTCGGAAAAACGTTCGATCGAAATCGATTATTCATTGGCGCAAGAAGAACTTTCGAAAATTATAATATTGAATTTGGTTATCTGAATCAATACGTGACAAACCGAGAGGATAAGCAAACACAACATATCCTCGTCGGATATTTTAATTTTTAAAAGCTAGCAAATTTCCGAGAAAAAAGATCAACAACAATCTTCTAAAAGATAATCAAGTTTGTTGCTCTAGTTGGCATTAAAAGGAATACTCTTCTCTATAGGCCTGACCTATTTATTTTGATATAATATTAGAATGACAAACTATATTGTATTATTTTTTGTATTAATAAGTTTTACAGCAAGAGCTAAAATTGACTACAAGCTCTCCTACCTATCTAGCACCACCAGCTACAACTATTTTTCCCTACCTAATAATAATGAGCAAAACAGATTCGACATTAATGAAACCTCGAGTGTGTCAAACTATAGATTATTCATTGAAAAATACTTCTCCAGCTGGAGCTTAACACTGCTCTATGCCCCCCTCAAAATTGATTACTCTCAATTATCTGACAAAAATTTCTCCTTTAATGAAACAAATTTTTCGGCAGGGATTGATACTAATATCAAATATAAATTTAATAGTTACCGCTTGGGTTATCGTAAAAATTATTTTAATGGAAAAAGTAGATTTTACTGGGGAGCACTTTTAAAAATAAGAGATGCTGAAATATGTGTCTCCCAACAGTCTGTTAGTAATTGTTATGACAATATTGGGCCAGTTCCCCTATTAAACTTAGGCGCCGAATTATATGGAGATTTGTTTTATTCAAAATTTAACATAGATGGTTTATTTTCATCTCGCGGAAGTGCTTACGATGCCAATGTTGAAACAGGAATTAACTTTAATACTTTTTCTCTAGGATTAGGATTTAGAATACTTGGCGGTGGAGCAGACAATGAAAAGCTTGTTAACTTTGCCCAATTTCAAAGCTGGTATCTTGGTATAACGTTATGAAATATTTATTTTTACTATTATTCTTATCAACTAATAGGACATTCGCACTTACCTCTATTGATCTAAGCGCTCCGGGAGGATCTTTCGAAAACTTTAGAACTCAAGATCAAAATGGACTGGGTACATGCTATGCAAATACAGCTTCCGCCATTCTTGAATCAATCCTACCAAGTAATTCAGAGGTTTCTTATTTGGATTTAGCAATACGATATAAAGAATCAACTGGTATTAGTAGAGCAATAGACTCATCTTTGGATGCGGGTTATATTTGTCAAACGATCGAAACAGCAAAAGCGTCAGGAGGTGTCTGCCCACGCTCTGATACATTATTTGAAAGTTACGCTATCCATGGTGATAAAGCAAATGTATCCAGAGGTATTTTAGAACAGCTTGATAAAGTATATGACTCCATCGAGAGAATGAATGAAGACGAGAAGGGATTTTTCATCCAACAACTTGAAGGCCTCTATTCTACTAAACTTAATATGGCGTTAAAAAATTGCAGAGATTCTGCAAATGAGCGGGCAAAAAACTTGTCCATTTACCCCTCTCTTGCAACTGTTGCAGATAAAATAAGAAGAGAAATCAAAAAAATTCGAAACAATAAACCGAATAATTACAAAGAACAGATAAGAAAATTAAAAAACTCTCAGAGATACTTAAAAAACAAATTAAACTATAATCCCCCCTTGGAATTTATCAGAGATAGAAATACGTTGGTTCGAAGTAAACAACTAGAGCGTATTATAGATGAAACCTATCGGCCGTATGTAACAAATTTTTCCGAAAACCAAATTGATGGGATATCTAATTTTGAGCGGTTAATTTTTTCAAAAATGGGCCTGGAGGATTTTCCTCACTTATATGAAGGAACCATTTCCATGCATCGGATTGATCATGATCAGGCAATGATATCTCCACAAGAGTGCGCAAAAAAAGAAGCGATAAACATTTTATCCAATTACGGCCTTGCCAATAGCGCCTTGGGTGATGTTGTTGAGAGCTGCAACTTACACTTTCAGCTTAATACAACCGCCGGTTATCTATCTCACTTAATCCAGCATGTACCAATTTTTGCAGATGAGTCTCTGTTTGAACTTCTCAAAACGAGTAACAATAGATCAGAATTGTTAAGAAATGCTTTTAAAATCAACTGCGAGGACAATTTATTACAGATACCAAATAACCTCAACTGTCGTTCATATAATGCAAAAAACCTTTATAATTCAAAAACGAAATCAGAAAGTGAGATCATCGAGGACATGCGTTCAATTATTCATCGCCAATTATCCAATGATCGGCCTGTAGGTATTGGAGTTTGCTCTATATTTATGAGAGAGAGAGGAATTAATACGAAATTTGGCAGAGATGAATTGTGCTCAGGAGGGGGAATGCACCAGCTCCACGCCATGACAGTCATTGGTTTTCGAGAGAGAACCTTTGGAACAGGAGATTTAAAAAGAGAATATTTGATCCAAAATAGTTGGGGCGAAGACTGTGGATACCAACCAACCGAAGAAAGTTGTATTGGTGATACAGGACGGTTTTGGGTTGAGGAAAATGAATTACTACTTAACACTCGGAGAATAGATGAAATTTCTCTTAACTAGTATTTTTATTTTATATTCGTTTTTTTCCTTCTCTGAGACAATTCATTATTACGAATTCAAAAAGGGAATCGTGACATTAATTGATAATAGTGAATACAAAATAAATGAAAGTTGCCATCAATCAACTTGTGACGCGAAACAAGCTTTAGAAAAAAA
>JAURQB010000219.1 GCA_030836365.1 Bdellovibrionota bacterium
ATAAATTGCTGTGGTTTACTCTTGAGAGCTTAAATGATGGTAGACAGACTATTGGCCTTCCCAAAGATATTGATGCTCAAATGCTTATTATTGATTTTGCTAGCAAAATGAATACACCGACATATCAGTCGAACTTATCCGTTAATCAAACGGATGAAAAAATTGAAGTTAGTTTTATCCAAGAAAGCTATATCGACGGAAGAAAGAAAAATATTGCATTTGAAGTTAGGTATCATAAAAATATTTTAGAAAAACCTAATAACATCTTAATGCCAAAAAATAAAACACAGACGTTTGAACGAAATAGCAGTGCCATGAATCACTCAGCTAGTAACTTTATGGCCGTCATTGACATCCACCGCTCTCTTACCCCAATTCAAACAGCCCAACTTAAATTTACCGACCGCAGTTTTCCAAAACTAAAACTAAAAAAAATATTAGGAAGTCCGGTCTTAAGTATTATTTCTCAAAACATTGTGGCACTCGGGCCCCACCAATCAAAAATGAAGAACGATCAACAACAACTTCATCTAAACAAATTTAACGAAATGACTAAATTAACGATAAAACAAAATAAAGAAATTCAAGTAATGCTTAAATTTAATCCACCAATCCCAACCCTGACGTCAAAGTCTTTTCCAAAAAAGTCCCGTTTCACAGTAGAAATGGTCAATAATACTAGCAATAGTCTAATGCTACTGGGGACAATAAAACAAAAACGTCTAGGTAATCATAAAGTAATATACACCCTAGGCGTCGATGATCGGCCGTCATTACAAAATAGAATAAACAAAACTCCTCATTGGTTTTTTGAGCGAAGCATTTTTACATCAATAGACAATAACGGCAAAATTCAATCAGCACTCTTATCCCCAAGTGATACAAACATAAGCATCCAGGAAGTTACATTAGCCCATCTATCAAAATCTCTCATTACATTGGTAAAACCTGAAAAAAGCAACAGAAAAAAACGAACTCCAAAACAACATATATCATTAAATATGCCTTTAAGCATGAAGAAATGTAAAACCACAAAAAAAATAAGCCACTACATAATTTCATCAAATATTATTCCCCTTAAACTCTCGATAAGTGATTATCCATTTGATAAAAATATTCCAACAAGCGTATGGGCCCTTCATCAATTAAAAATAAAAACCAATAAAAAATGGACACCAGAAAAAGTCAAAGTGCTGTTATCTGATATAATGATTTCGCCAGGCGCTCACCGATTTGAAGATGGAATAATATTAAACTCAGTAGAAGTTGAAGTTATCCATGATAAAAAAGTGCTACCAAATGGTAGTAAGACTGATGGAATTAGATATTTCAAAGACAAATCAAAATTAGTTATACCGGTCTTTGTTCAAATATTAGTCTCTCCAAAGGAGACTACACCTTTTTCGAATCAACAAATAAAATTAGTACGAAATTTTAATGCGCTAACAACAGTTCGCATTGCCGTGCTCCCTGACATTGATCAATCAAAAGACCTCTCTTTTTCTAATTGCAATAGTGGACCAGACATAAAAAAAAACACAGAGTTTTTTTCTAAATTAAATATAGATAAAAAGTAATTACCGTTTTTTTATTTTTTCAATAAGAGCTTCAAGCTCTTTAAATTGGTCTCTTTCACGAAGCCGAAATTCTTCGTCCCACAAACTATCTTGCACATATTTATTCAGCTTATAAATAGGCCCATAAAAATGATGACTCAAAAAAATACCAAATGTAAAAATAAGCATACCAAATATGAGTGATAACATTGAGGCTAACTTAATATACTCGCTTTTTTTTGCGAAGCTAAATTGCGCAAATTCTAAATCCATATAGGTATAACTAAATAAGCTAATCATAAGTAATGACAACACACTAACAATAAAAAACTTCGCCGCAAAAATAATTTGAGCTTTTGGAGAGATTAAAATCTGACCTCTTTTATCGTTGGGAAACCATATTTCATCCTGACACAAGAAAATATAATAAAAAATAATACCCACACCAACTAATTGAAAAATATCCGAAACATTCGCATGAAACAAATAATCACCAATGGAAATTGGAATAAAATCGACGACAAAATTCAAATAAACTTTATCAATAGCATTACTCAAGGCACCTCCAAAAAGAAGAGATATGGCCACTTTAAGACCGGCAAGACCATTTGATAAAAAGTATAAAAGCCCCATATAAATAATAAAGAAAATGATACTACCACTGGTGATCAAAGAAATCCTCACCACTGGAGATGTCTTTGAAAAAGAGCCAAACATCATTCCTTGATTGGCGACATATGTGCTCGCGTCTAACGCTAAGTTCTTACTCATTTGATCCAACAAGATAATGACAAGTAGAATATTTAAAAAATTAAACAGGTTTTTATTCATTGCATACTCAATTCAACAAAACCTAATTGAAGAGTATCGGATCCTGGATTTTTGGCCTCGATAAAAAAAACTCCATTTCCAATTTTTTCTCCAGAGTTAAAAGTCGCGGCAATTGAACTCCAAGTGCCGTACTTTATATTAAATTCTTCATTAAGTAGTATCCTGAGCTCATTAATATACACGCCCCCACCACTGTCAGTAACAACGACCGGATTTTTTAGTAAATAATAACCACTATCACTATCAAAATCGATATCAATGGAAATCGTACCAACAGATTCAATAGTTAAACCTATACTACTTTCAGAAGTAGGCAAAGATACAACTGTTGAAAAAATATTAAGATCCTCAACTGTTCGCCAAGCCTCCGAAGAGAGTTCAACATCTTCCTCCTCGCTGACCACCTCTCCGTTTTCTACAGCTTGCTCCTTTGCCTCTAGTGCAGCCGCTGCCAAAACCTCATAGTCATCCAACCAAGGATTGATTCCATTATTTAGTATATCTGTAGCAGTTGACTCTCCTCCTTGGTGACCGCTTAACACTTTTGTATACAAAAGACTCTTATCTCTCTCTTCAAGATCAACCTTGCCCTGATTGTAATTATAGTAAAGAAGGTCTTGTAAGCTTGTTTCTATATCTGATGCTCCGTGTACTCCATACCCTTCCGCATACCCATCAGGCTTATGGCACCCGCCACAGTTTGTGACAAGAGTAGAATGAAGATAAGAATCTGTATAAGCTTCTAAAAGAAGGTCGTATTTTTCGGCAGAAGTAAGCTCTACACTGCCAGCGGATCCACTACCTTCATCATCTCCGGCATCAAAAACTGAATCATCGAGCTCTTTCGTATCACCTTCTTCACCTGGATCTCGCCCCACAATAGGTGAATTTCCACCATTGTCACCACCTCCTTGATTATTATCCAATGTTTCATCAACAGGATCATTACTGCCTCCTTTCTCTGAAGAGAGCTCACAATTATTATAATTGAAAACAGCAAAGCACATAAATAGGAGAATAAAAACTTTTTGAATGCGTACTTTATTTTTCATAATCAACCATTACTTAGTGCTAAAACGTTTTATCAAAACATAAATAATCATCCAACACACTGCCTGAATTAGTAGTAAACACATCGATTCCAGCAAACTCACCAAGCCTTCCCTCAAGGCCGTGCAAGGCTAAATAATTGGCAAAAATTCCGCTTGCGAGCCCCATCCCCCCGTTACTTGTTAAATTTCTAAAACTTGTATTTGTGGAAGCAAAAGACCTTTCAAGATTACCTCCAATGCCACCGACATTCATTTGTCCAATTTGCCGTATTGAGTTGTAGTCTCTACCTGAAGAACTAGAACTAGTGTTATTTTGTCGCATGACAGGACGAGTTTTTCCTTTTCCATTAATCGCCAACATAACAGCAGCACTTGCTGTACCTCGATCCGTCACCCAAGGAATGTTACCATTATCGAGGCTACCTCCATTATATAAATCGACACCAACGCCGCCATCGGTGATCAACACAATAAATAAATTCTTACCTTGATCAACAGCACTTTTTATCATTCCACCAATATTATAACCAAGTTCTCTATCCATATTATCACCAGATGAACGAGTACCATTATGATAGTCGAAGCCAGCATAAGATATCGAACCCACGCCAAAAAACTTATTGTTTAAAAGATGGCTATATACTTTAAAGGTATCAATAATTGAACTATCTGAAAGACTATTTATGTGATTAAAGGTACTCTCAATATCACCTCCTGAGGGAACTATAAGCTTTTCCAGCGAGATGTTCTCATCCGTTAATACCTTCCGCGGGATTTGATATTCGCAATATAAACGGTTTAACAAACTTTCAGAAAACTTATTTTTACGCTGAACTAGACTATTTATATTCATGTCCTCTATCAGTTTTAATAATTTTTTTTGATTTTCTTTTGTTTCTTTATTCGCCAAACGGCTTATTTGAAGCAGATTTCTTAATTCAGACTCATTTTGAATAGGTGTAGGTAAATGTTTTGATTCTACATTGAAATCCGGAACCCCCGAAAAAGCGCCAGACCTGCTACTTTTTGAACCGATAGAAGAGCCAAATTTTCCCACGCAACCTGAATTACAAATCCAATACATAGGGTTGATAATATTTCTAGTAGTATCATCAAAAGTAACACTACAAAAAATCCCTCCTTCAACACAATTATAATAGGAACTAGGATCACCTGTATTGTCGATAACTGCCTTTATACCATTTAAAATACCACTGCTTGTGTGCATCGCTATTCCCAAACTATCATCTATATCACTATCTAAAATCTCAGAACCTTGGATCCCAAGACCTGTTGGGTTGTATCCAATTCCACTAAGCTGACTACCATCTTGCCCGTTACTGACAATAAAATTACTCCCTGCGAGATGCCCCCCACCATTTAAGTCAACAATCAACGCAGAAGCCAGCCCTTCATCAGGCGTTGAGTCACAATTAGCATTAGGAAAGTCATCACTATAATCTGAACTAATCGCCATCCCCGGAAAAACGAGGGAGCTACCGATAACTCCTTTTGCCCATCTTGATAGAAACTCTCTTCGAGTTCTCAGGGGGTGATCTTTTGTATTGGCATAAAATTGATATTTTTTATTTTTCATCTTCAAATCCCAAGTAATTAGTTAAAAATAAAGTAGCCAGAGGACATAACGGCCGTACACATAAGAGGTGCTATAGATAGGAATGGCTTAGGAAAAGTTATCTCAGCATCATATACATTGAAGGCAAAGGAAGAATTTAGTTCTTCAGGAGTCATAACAACCCAGCTTTGATTAACCTTTCTTTTTATATTGAAACCGGTATTAGAAATAGACTGACTGGAACTGTCGACCATTTTGTTTCTCTGAAACGTACCTGCATCAGTTGAGAAATACAGAACTCTTTCGTTGTCATCTTCGGTTGCTAACCTCCCAAAAAAAACACTGGCCCCTCTTGAAGTGGCGTCAGTAGTCGTCCTAGCAAAAGTAAAATCTCCATCTCCATCAAACAAAAAAGGCTTTGACTCTTCTGTGGCATTTTTAATCACATCCTCATAAGTTCCTTTGAAAAACTCGATATTACCTATAGGAAGTCTCAAGTCATTTTTCAAGCTGATAGAAGAACCCACTGACACCATCTCACCGCCCACTTCTTTAGCAGTACCAAAAAAGATTGTTTCTTTATCAAATCTTTTGTCTACGCCAGAATAATAATCCGCCCAAAAATAATTATTAATAGAGTATAGATTTGTTTTTTCACCATTAATATAAATATTAAAGTCATCTTCGACTGAAACTTTATTACCAATTGACGGATCAGCGACATACTCTATCACAACATTATAGGCTTTCATTTTAAGACGGTTTTTACCGGGATCATTGATAACAAAGCGGGCTGTTCTGTATCGAGCTAAAGCACTATTATAAGTATATATATCTGCATAGATACTGTGACCGCTCACAGAATGTTTTAGTTGGAAAAATCCATACTCTGAACTTATTGTTAATAATTGTTTGTCATTAATCCCAGTAGGATTAGTAAAGCCATTGCCCGAATCTTCTGGCATGATAAAATAACTTAGAAAAAAAGATTCCTCGAACGTGATTACATCGGCTGAACCAGAGGTCTCATCTCCGGATACGACAAAAGTTGTAGATAAGTAATCATCATGAAATACATGTTTCTCTATACCTGAATTTTTAAAAGCAACAAAAGAATCGACTCTATCTGCTGTGGCACGACGAATTATATCCTTTCCTCTTTCGTTAACTGTAATATGTGGAACTAACCAAGTAAGCAGCTTATCAACAAAAGATATAACATCTGATTCCTCTGGATCCTCATTATGTAACTCTAGGTTCGGAAGTGAGTTTATATATTCATCCTCACTAAGCGGATGAGTACCAATAAAAGCTTCTTCGCAAAAACTACTCGAGAGACTGACAATGGAGTTCAATGATGAGCTATTGAATTTATCTAGCGTAGTTTCATTAGGGAGATTTGCTTTAACACTATTGTAATAAATAGGTTCACCTTCCTTTTCTGTATAACCAAGACGAGAAAAAAAATATCCATTTTCAGTTAAAATTGGTACTTCACCTGAATCATCCTCATATAAAAATGGTACCCCCGTTACACTGCTATAGGAATTGAGAATTCCTTCAGCTGTCATGACACTAAAGAAACTACTCTCAACTTCACTCGGGCCGGATTCATAATTAGTCACTTCACCTTCGAGCTCATGATTATCAATATCTATATCCTCAACTTTACTACCATCATCATCACCATCATTATCCGGAATAAGTGGCTTCTCACCGCCCTCCAAGGATGTATCACTATCATTATTAGATTTTTTTCCTCCTTCACAATTATTATAGGAAAAGAGAATCAAAAATAATGAAGAAACAATAAAAGCAATGTGGATATTTTTTTTCATTACAACACTATCCTTACTCTGAGTTCTCAACTGAACAAAGGGTCATCACCTTCGCAATCAACTTTTTCATATTGTGGTCTTCCTGAATAAAGAATGAGGTAAGAACCTCCTCATTTATTTTGTAACTTGAATCATTTCTATTTACACAGACCATCTCCCACATCCTTTCGGCCATGCAGCTGCTGAAGGCTCCTGCTTGAGATAGATAATGTCCAAGCTCTTTTACTCCAACACCATTATTTCCTTTACCACCACCCAAAGTTTCGCTGTGAAATTCGACAAATTTTAATCTCTCTTGATTTTTGCCTGTCACCCATAAATTTTCCCAATAATCATTGTAATTTATTCCATTATAAATACCATTATCCTTAACAGAAAAACCATCAGCAAAGACCACATTTTTATCGAGTTTATTTGAGTTGTGACTATTAAAACTACTATCAGAATATAGGGTAAAAGGATTAGGGTAGTTTGCATTCCTATCATGATAATAAAATGCACGACTCAGGCTATCTTGACCGGCATGGCAACCGATGCAAAAGTTTAGGTGTTTACTCACATCGTTATTAGGATAGCGATCAACGTCACGACGAACATACTGTGCATCAACAGTTGTATCAGAGATGTCTTCGTATTCTGTGCAAAGGAAGTTTTTAAATACGTATTGTAGCGCCCTTCTGTTTGTTCCCGCATTATAAAATTCTCTAGCAAATTGATCCGTAGTCATCACTCCAGCTATTTTATTTTGATCTCGAAGCGTTGACTCTCTCCCTACCCAACGGCCTGGATTAGTAGTATCCAAATCACTAAAAGTTATTCGATCAGATGGCTGTAAAAACTGATGAAGATCAACTATTGCATTGTCTATATTTGTATATACAATCTTTTCAAATGTTCCTCCATTATTGTAGATGTTGTGGATTTGACCTGGTCGATAGGTAACACCGTCAAGATGTTCTTCATAGGTCAAAAACCCACCAGAACTACTCCCCGGAGTGTAAGAAATGGAGCCGTACGGAGGAAAGTGATATATCATTCCATCATGTGAAACTTTATACATCAGGTCACTGGTTAAGACTTCTCTAAAATCTACATTATCACGAATCAAACCAAGCATTAAAAAGAGCATATCATTAGTGTTTACGTTTTTATTTACTGCTCTGTTGGTCCAATCAATCATGTAATTTTTCAGTTTAATATTGATCAAGTTTTTGTTCTCGGTGACTTTTAATGCCGCTTCGTATTCATTTCCTGCGTCAATTAATTCCCAAACTTCTTGGAACTCAGTTGAGTTTACATAAGGCACGACACCAGTAATCCTAATGTAGAATAAGTACGCTCTACTTTTTGCTGCGTAATTTTCTGAAAACTCACCAAAACAGGTAGATGATAAAAGTAATAAAATAGTTATTAAAAATTTCACAAGGGCTACATCGGTAGACCCATACGAAAAATCCAGCCAGAATCTTATCCGAAATAGAATAGTAGAAAACAATATACAAAGAGAAGTATATTCAATTACTTATATCAATGTATTTTTTTCAAAAATCCAATAAAAAAACTCTATTTATTGTATATAAAGAGAATGTTTTTAAAGTTAAGAAATTACATTCTTTTTATTTACCTAATTAATTTGATGACATTAAGTAGCGCCTTCAGCAATCCACTGAATGATCGCACTCACCAAATTTTAATCAACAAACGTGAAGGAAAAAGTAGACATTTAACGCTTTGGAACCGTTTTTGGTTAAAAAAGAAAAGTACAGAAATCAATCATGATTTCATTAAAGACATGTCACCAAGTGAGCAGGTGTGTGAAGAAAATTATCTTAAAAACCTTATAAAGTTTAATGATGTTAAAAGGAAAAACTACAAATACGCATTTCTTAAGCTCAGAAAACTTAATCAAATTGATGATATCTCTTACCAGAAGATTTTAGAGTTCAAAAAAGCTCCTCAAGAAATCGATCTAAAAATTAACAAAGAAAAACTAAAGATGATTAAAGGAATTGACTCAAAAAAAATAGATCAATCCATAAATCAGTTTTCCAGCTACAAAAAGAAAAAAAAATGTTTAGGAGAAAGTTTTAAAACACTCTTTGGCGCAATAACAAAATCCAAAAAAAAGAAAAAAGAAAAGTACTTTAAGAAAGTCATAAAAAAGCTTGTAAAAGAAAATGTCATCACTAAAACAAGCGGAAAACAACTTTTGGCCCTTTCAAAAATAAAAATTCATCGACAAAGTCAATTTTTAAAAGACTATATAAAAACTAAAAATTTTGTTGCGAAAAACATCAAAGAAGAAAACTTATTAGATGAAAATAAAATTGGGTTAAGTGATCTAGTAAGCCAAAAGGATAGAATAAATAAATCCTACCCCAGGCAAAGATTATATGAAAATTACAACCAATTTCAAATAATCTACATGGCCCAAATTCTTGAGCGGTTTTTATTTCGATTAGAAAACACTGCGCTTTTGGGAATTGATCTCATCGATCGAAACGATAACACGTTTGAAACATTCATGATCGACTCTCCTATGGAGATATATCGATTTCTTGTCAAATACATGCGCTATGAAATGGCCAAGTTAAAAGAAAATCATCTTTTTTCAAATGTATCTGTCACCTATTCCGATTTAATCGCGGCCAGTTTTGAACTCTACCAAATCCCACCAGCAACGCTGGATGAACTTCGAAAAATGGAAGAAATATGGAATCCTCAATTAACGAAGACGCAAAAAATAGTCACATGGGGAAAACTATTTACACAAGCTGGCGTCATTTTTATTCCACCACCATATAACTACCTGGCGTCATTATCTATTTGGGTCATTGAGAGTTTTGTGCAAAATTCAAAGGAAGAAGCAACCTATGGCCACAGTATTTTTGGGGAGATTCAATAATGAAAAAAATAATTCTCTTTATCTTCTCGCTTATTTCAATTTCCAAAGCATATGCAAAAAATGACATATCTATGGAGGTAATGAAAAGAAGTAAGTGGTTTCGTTTAAAAAAGACGAAGGTTAAATTACCAAATCTTACTTCGAATAATAGTTTTGATGGAAAACATTTTATTATTGTAAAAGGCAAAGACTCATCGGCCATAAATTTTACGAATCAAGAATTACGGTTAAAAGCGGCGACAACGTATTATCATCTAGAAAAAGCTAGAACGTATTTTATCGAGCAAATGGGCAGTACATATGTTAAAGACCTCCCGCAAATAGTTATTCGAATCGAGCATATCAACAAATTCAACGAGCTTGGCCATTTTGCCAATGACAATTTAGATCCTCAATACAACAACGCACTTTCCGTCCCTGCAGGCAATGGGTATGAACCCGCGGGCGTCAAACCGTGGGATCATGAGATATGGTTTCGTCCGGCAAAAAAAATCCACATATCGGAAATTGACAATCACTCTTCTCCATATGACCTAAAAAAGTTATTTAAGAATTTTAGACGGGGTGTTCATATGAGCTCTCTCCAAAAGTTTTTGGCCCAGTATTTTATTGTTCGAGCTTTTGACGGGCTTGATACGAGAGGAACAATTGAACAATTAATTAGAACAACAGGAACCTCCATCATGCTTGAGCTGGGCCTATCACAAGCGGGTCTTCTTGAAAAATTACTAATGAGAAGGTGGTATAAGCTTGACTCTGCATTAATTCCAGAAATCATCTATCATGAATTTGCCCATATTGCTCTATCAGATCACCTTGAGCTTAATCATTCAACGGCTGTTATTGAAGGAATGGCGGATTTCTTTGCTGGGAAAATAGCCAACTCGAAACAACTGGCAACCAAAGTTAAAAAATATAATAGCTATAATGGAAAAAAGGTAAAAACCACAATAGCTTATCGGCAAGAGTTTGAGCTTACCTCCATGGCCAACACGGACTTTCTCTTTGGCCTACTCTGGCAGGTTAATGATCTTCTTGGTGATGAGTCGATTATTTTTAAACTGAGAACAAAGATTACGACGGACTCCAATATCAGACAGGACCTCCTTCGCGGACTTTTTGAAATCATTAATGATAATCCAGAGATTAAGCAAAATAAAAAGCTTCAGTTGTATAGAGAGTTATACGAACGAGGAATTTAAGAATTATTGGGGACAAAAAGACATCATATAAAATATGTAGGATGTAAGAAAAAACATAAACAACTGATATTACTATAAATAAGTATACCAGGAAAAAGTAAGATAAAGAAAAATTTAGGGCCCTCTTTACACATCAACAGAGCGTCTCTACTATGCGTTAAAAATCGACTATGGGAGGAACATTTCGATGAAAACACTAAAAAAATCAATTGCATTATTTATCCTAATGCTTAGTTTTCAAACGATGGCATCGGCGCCAATTAACCACTTAAATGAGTTAAAATCAGCTTTTGACCGTTTAAACTTTGCGGTTCAAGTAGAATGGGATCAAAAAGACAAAATGTTCTACAACGCTAAAGTTAACGAGTTTAAAAAAGTTGTTGAAGGGCTCCAAGAAAAAGGTCTGACAAACGAAGAGCTTATTGAGTTCGTTAAAAGAAACATCAAAGATAAAAATATTGCTCAAGATGTTGATAAACTATTTGAAACAATTAAAACATCATCAATGTCAAAGGCAGAAGCGAGAAAGTTCATTATCGACTACGTCGGAAAGAACTACTCTGAAGGTGCAAGCTGGATGGGCTCTACAAGTGCAGCGATTATTCTTGTTGGATTACTAATCGTTCTTGCGGTTGTCGCAACTGCAGGCTCTACAGTTTATTACTATGACGATCCATACAACAACTACTATGACTGTTGGGAAGAGTATGAGTGTTATGATTACTATGATTCTTATTACGATTACTGGTACACAGATTGTGACTGGTATGAGTACTGTTACTAATATTTAATTATAAGTACTGTTACTAATATTTAATTATAAGTAATGTACTAATATTTAACTTTCATTTTTAAAGACAATCGCCCTCCTGAATAGGAGGGCTTTTTTTTCCCTAAATGAGAAAACGACTGGCCAGTATTGAGCCAAAGGCAAATAGATAAAATCCGACACCGCGCACGCCAAGCCACCACCAGTTAGATAAATAAAGGGCCGCAATCAACGTCACGAAACCGTGAAGCATTATTCCGATCCCCATCGTTAAAGTAGAGAGCCGTAGTAGTTCTTGAAAATGAGGAATCACAATAAGCTGCTGATTCATCTCTGGTAACATATGAGAATATTTTTTAGCAAATTCAAGAAGTAGAGGCGACCCGGAAAGATAGCTATAAATTAAACTTCCGCCAAATACAAAGCTCATCATCACAGGTTGCAATTTAATAAAAATACCACGATTAAAAAAGAAACTGCAGCCACTAAACAAAACAATGGTCACAATCGTAATGATGCTAAATTGATCAATCTCACCAAAGTAATAAAGTGAATAAATGACTTCTGCAACACCGGCAAGAATAGTAATAACGGCGGCTTTTTTCACGCCAAAAAAAGTGTCGATGATAACAAATAAGAGAAGTGGAATGATACCAAGAAGAAAAAAATTAGAATTCATTTACAAAATCCTGATCTAAACTAAAAGACATAGCTTATCCCATTTGACCACGAAAGTGCACCACTAGATAAAAACCCACCAACTGCCGTATTAAACCATACGCGATTCATTAATTTAAAGTGATAACTCAAATCGCCACCAAAATTAAAATAAGTCGTGCCTGTTATTTCACTTCGTTCTGGTACCGGATAATCAGCAAACCGAAAAATACTCGCTAAATTTATCCCAATTCTAGATTTCTCATTAACAAAATAACTGTAACCTAATTTTACTCGAGCATAAATCGTATCAATACCATTAATTCCACTTCTGCTGGTATTTGAATAAGCGATTAAACCACCCACGCAAACATCAGCTCTCCAACGGTAAAACAAATTCCCATACTCAACTCCACCGCCAATACATGGGCCACGATTCATACTTTTGTGTTCTTCTTCCACGGCCGAATCTAAACTTTTGATGGTAAAATTATCCTGCCATGAATTGTACTGAAGTGAAGTAACGGCAAAAAAACCTTTTTCTGACTTGGCCAAATAATCCAGACGATCATTTAACTTGGAGTTAAGAGAATCAATAGTATCTAATAAATCATCATCATCGATATTTTCTTCAATCTCACCGAGTAGCTCTTGAAATCGCTTGATATTTTTTGCTTTATTTTTAATCGCGTTAGACGCCGCCATTTTTTTTAAACCAGTAGATAACTTTGACGAGTCAAAAGAGATGATTTGCTCAATTGCGTCTTCACTTTTTAGGTTTTTCATATAGGACTTAAAAGGCCCAAAGGAAAAACAAAAAACATTCTGCGCTGAAATCAATAGAGTAAAGGCCAGTAAAAATTTTATAACCATACATGCACCTGCGAAAGTAATTCCCATTCATCAGAGAAGTTTTCTCCATCTCCAACAGGGTAACTAATCTCTCTTTTATTTAATAAATCAACTCGAAGCTCAAGTCCCTGCTCCACAAACCACTGCAGTCCTGGGCCTAAGCGCATGACGTAGCTTTCTTGATCTATATTATCTTTGACATACTCAAAGGTCTGATAAAGATACAGACCACGAAGAGGTCTGATGGCCCCTTGGATTTGAAAATAGCGGCCAGTTTTTTCACTTCCACTAGAGACGGTTTTCTCCATCGTTTGCCCAAACTCAGCGATAACGCTACTTCCATGACCTAAACCATATTCTGCGTGAGCAGCAAAAAATGTCTTTTCGGTATACGGACTACTTGAGCTTAAAAAACTTCCACCAAGTCTGGTAAAAGTACTAGGTTTATAAACACCTTTTACACTAAAACCGCTTTGCTCCGTGTCCCCATCGATATGCAGGTTGCCGAAAAAATAATTTCCCGTCACTTCAAGGAAGTCATTTTGATAAACTCCCGTTACTCCATGAGACTGATCATTTTGAGAAAGTCCTAAATAGGATTTGGCAAATAGATAGTGATTTTCATAGCGGACACCAAAAACTTTATCCATCAACCCGGCATAGGCCACAATATTTTTATTAGGCATAAATCGAAAATAATACTCACGAGAGCGCATCGTATTTTCTTTATCAGATTTATCATCCGGATTGTAGCTTGCCTCGGCCACAACGGTAAACTTATCCTTATCATCTAACTTGATGGCCACATTCGCTGAAATTTGCATGTTGATATACTCTGCGTTCCCCCAAACGTCATCAACCACATCATCATCACCGACATTACGAGAAAAAAGCAGGCCTCGATAGTTGATACTAGGTCTAATGCCTAAGGGGAGAGGTTTTTTCATCCAGAGGAAATTGGATGCTTGCCCCAACTCTTCATCTGTTTTATCGGAACGAAAAAGATTGCCCGCAATTTCTGAAGCCCCAAGCGCCCGTCCGTAATCCGTGAGTGGGCCATTTCCTTGAGAGTTGTAGTGGCAAACCATACAGTTGTTATACCCATGTCCCACAAATTTTGGATAAGAAAACCCCGTAAGCGGAATCGCACATAAAATAAACATTAAGATCTTCATAGAAATATTATGAATCATTTCAAAATACTTTCAAGGATATAATTACTTGAGAAGCATACAGCTAAGATATAATGACGAGAGAATCACACAACTGATTTTAAAAATACTACTTTACCTTGTATAAAATATAACTGCTCTTCAAATATTTTAGATCTCGCTGCTTAAGTGCGTTTGCTACATCTTGTAAGACAATTTTCCTCTTCCATTTTTCCCAAGAAAATAGGCTTTCAAGCCGAGAAGTCTCCAATCGTTTTGCTCGGTTTTCAGGAGTCACAATGTAATCACCCGAAGCAATAGCGTCTTTGACAAAAAGCTTCACTTTTCGGCCTAAGCGCTCCTCAAGAAAAAAAGGACGGCGATCATTGAAAAACACAGACACATGTTTTTGAGTAAGTAGCGCCTCAACTCCTGCGTTTGGGATCAAGGGTAAGTAAAAACGAGAGGCAATCATCGTAAATAAAATAACGAAGCTGATACCAATGCCATAACTGCTAACGTGATGATGAATAGAAAACAGCAACAACATAACAGGGATCAAGGCAATCGCTAGCTCAACGACGCTGTTAGAAAAATAAAGAAAGATAAAACTTAACAGTATTAAAATAACAACCTGCAACCAAAACAACATTCTCGATAAGTGATCCCTACTAAAGGAGCGCGGACTAATCAAAAGAATAACAAGCCAAAAGGCAAACCCAGGCATCGCGTAGTGATGGGATTTTTGAGAAGGGATAAACCAGATAAGAAAAAAGATCAAAAAATGAATCACGAGATAGACAAAAAATGGATTTGTCAGCTGCTGCTTAATTTGTTTCAAGCGAATGAGATGCAGCCATGGAAAGGTGTAAATAATCAGGCCTTGAATAATTTTCAATGGACTCATTGAAGAGCTCTGGCCAAATTTACCCAAATTTTCTCGCAAGAAAAAATAATTAATAAACTCCATGCCATGCTTTTGAAAACACAAGAGATACCATATAGAACAGACGCCAAGAGAGCACACGATTGTCAGCATAACATCGTTAAAAATATTTTTACGTTGCCACTTAAATTGGTAAAACCAAAAGCTCGCCAAACTAGTGTACCCCATCGCCAAGCTCACTGGGCCTTTAACAAGTCCACCAAGCCCAATGAAAAGGATGCTTAATCCCCACATGAACCTGCTGCGCGTTTGTAAGTAATCATAAAATGCCAAAGCTCCTAACAGAGGAAGTAAGGACAAAGGAACTTCCATCATAAAGATTCGTGAAAATTTAAGAATCCCAAAACTGGAAAGAAAGATAATGCCCACTTTAACCAGTGACAGGGAGATCTTTTGGCGTTTAAGAAGCCAGAAAATGAGGCCAACGGAGGCAATAGAGGTGAAGGCCATACTAAGCCGAGCAAGTGTTAGAGAGAAGCCTCCAAATAAAGCATAAAGGGGCATTGGCAGCCAGAACTGAAGCGGCGGCTTTGACCAATGAGCTTCACCTCGGTACATCGGTGTGAGATAACTGCCAAGTTCATACATTTCTTTGGATATTTGCACATAAAGAGATTCAGTCCCCTGCCTAGGAGCGAGAATGTTGCCAATATCCCAAACAAAGACAAAAATAAATAAAAGCCCGGCAAGGAGGCTCCACTGAAAGGATGTTAGACCTAAAAAGTGGCCTTTATTTCTAACGTTTTCATTCATCCGTGATCCTATATGCCCGAGCGGCCCCAAATGGCAACTTAATGGCATAAATCATTAAAAATATGCCCTATTTTAACTTGAAATATTTACTCAGTCCCTATAAAAAGCGCTTGAAATTAGGTTATTTCTTAGAAGTCTACAAAGTGAGGAATAAATGCAACGTCAGGTACCAACTCTTAATTTACAACATTTTATTAGTGAAGATCAGCATACGCGCAGTAAATTTATCACTGATTTAAGGGCAGGCCTAGTAGAGTATGGATTTATCATCCTCGAGGGACATTTAGTGGATCAACAACAAATTGATCTGGCCTATGAAAAGTTTCAATCATTTTTTCACCTTCCACTAGAGACAAAACTCAAGTACGCAAAACCTGAATATAAAAAACAACGGGGCTATATTCCTTTTGGGCTTGAGCAGGCCGTTGGTTATGATCACCCAGACCTAAAAGAATTCTGGCACGTGGGGCGCGAGATTACCCCTGATCATCATTTTTCAAAATATTACCCAGACAATGTTTACCCAACTGAAGTTGTAAACTTTAAAGAAATTACTTGTGATATCTATGAAAAAATGGATCAAACCTCCACACTTCTTCTTGAGGCGATTTCCATCAGCTTAGAGCTTGATCCAAGTTTTTTACCAGAAATGGCAAAAGACGGTAACTCTATTCTGCGTTGTATTCACTATCCGCCAACAAAAGGTGAAGATACAAATAATCGTGTGCGTGCGGCCGCTCATGGCGACATAAACCTAATTACTCTTCTCGTGGGCGCGACAGATAGCGGGCTTGAGCTTCTTGACCGAGATGGATCATGGCTGCCAGTAAACTCAACGCCTGGCCAAATTGTTGTCGATTCCGGAGACATGATGAGTAGAATTACCAATGAAGTTTTACCGGCAACAATTCATCGAGTGGTTAACCCTGACAATGATGCGAGCGCGCGTTTTTCCATGCCATTTTTTGTTCATCCACACCCTGAGGCGACTCTTGAGTGCTTACCTAGCTGTATTGGTGACGGAGCAAAATATCCACCGATTAATGCTCAAGAGTTTTTATTCAAACGTCTGAAAGATATCGGGTTAATGCCAGAAGATGATTGATAACTTATTCTACTAAGAAAAATGATGCTGGTATTGGCGAGCAAGGTGAAATCACATTATTTCCAGTGAACCGAATATATAAAACATGCTCACTAGTTGTTTTCACAGGATCGACAGATTTAAATTTCTCGTTACCAATATGGACACCACCCTCAACTTTAGATGGGTAGATCGTAACTTCATTAAAATCGTTTACATCATATGAGTAACTATACGTTTCTTTTTCTGGACATCCTTTCACTAAATCACTCGGCCCAAAATAATAATTAACCGTTAAACCGAATTGTGCAAAAATTTTGCTATTCACATCGCCCGCGAGAAAATTCGGCTGAGGGTTAGGTCCAAAATAAGTAGTTTCACTATCCTGAACGACTCCGACATTTGTTTGAGCAAGTTCAGAAGTTAGAAACATCGGTTTAGCGGCAGGTGTATAATAGGTATTGAGAGAAACACAGTCACTAACAAGCTCACCTGGAGATACTTGAGAAACAGAAAATTTATATGCGGTATCTTTATTTCCGTGGGCATAATCAAAATTATCAACAGAACCTGACGCCGTTGCCGAGAATATTTGGGTTCCGTTTGAACAGGTTCCAGAGTAAACATTAACAGTCGCGCCACTAACGAGACTTCCGAGGTCGATATTTATTAACTTGTCAGTAACACCACCAATACTAATTGTTGGGGCCGTTGTTTGATTTTGGGATACTGCCTCTGTGTACGTGTAAGACTTTTGTGCACACACATAATTCTCACTCGTCATCGCATACACTGAGTACGCATATGTTCCTGAAGCTAACAGCTGCACTTCTCCCGTTATCGGCGAGCTTAAATTACTTAATTCACTCACCGCTCCTGAAGGTGCCACACACGCTCCCTCATAAATCTCTTTCGTAAAATTACTCAGCCCCGTTCCACTTGCCACCAAGTTTATATAATCCGCATCCCCTGAACTCGCTGATGTTCCCGCCAATGCACTCGCTCCCGTTGTCACACTCAACGACAAGTCACTTGGCAACTCCGGCGGTGCCGTAAACACATAGTTCACACTTGCTATATTGTCTGCCACCAACATACATGGACTCAATAAATCATTACCCACCAGTTTCGTGAAGATATAATTTGCTCCCTCCACTAACTTCACTTTCGTCGCTGCCGCAAACTTACTCTCAACTAACGCCGAAGCCAAAGCACTCACCGACAATCCACCATCAATAAAGCTCACTTTCTCTTCGCCATTAAAATCATAAGCGTGCGACACCTCTCCCTGACAACCAAGCTTCGGATCACTACCCACATAAAACTCAACACCACTTGCTACTTTTAATAACCCTCCAAAATACGCTCCCGCATCCGTATCGTCTGTTAGTTTTGGATTTGGCATCTCCAATAAAAATAATGGTGATGGATTATTTCCTACATATTCTAACTGATCCGCTCTCTCCACTTCGTAATCCACTGACGGATCCAAATTGTTTGCATTCTTATCTGCCAGATGAACCATTACCCCAGGGTGATAAGGTGCGCTCAAGCTCACACAATCACTTGCCGTTTTTCCTGACTCTGTTTGCTGTGCCGACAGCTCAACCATGTCTCCCGCACTCACAACTATTTTTTGCGTCACACTCGTGCCTGACGCCACTGCACTACTTAAAACATTTCCACTACAACTATTTCCCGCAAACACTTCATAGTCCGCGCCCACCACTAAGCCTGACACCGACACCATCACATTACTACTTGGAGAAAATGGCTC
>JAURQB010000220.1 GCA_030836365.1 Bdellovibrionota bacterium
CTTTTTTCGCGACTTTCTTTTTTGCTACTTTTTTCGCGACTTTCTTTTTTGCTACTTTTTTCGCGACTTTCTTTTTTGCTACTTTTTTCGCGACTTTCTTTTTTGCTACTTTTTTCGCGACTTTCTTTTTTGCTACTTTTTTAGCGACTTTCTTTTTTGCTACTTTCTTGGCCGTCTTTTTTGCAACTTTTTTCTTCGCGGTTTTTTTTGTCGTTTTCTTTGCAACTTTTTTCTTTTTTGTGGCCATCTGAACTCCCCTTAAATACTGAATTTTCGCAAGGATTATATAAGTAGTTTGAGAGGTAGTTCAATAAAAAATCGATTAAAAAGTATCGATAAATTCACCAAATTCGGAGAGATCATTACTGTTGATAAGATTGACGATATTTGAGTCTCCGCCAACAATACTTTCATCGGCCCCTGTTCGCAGGGAGCCGCCACTATATCGCTCTGCGTATGGGAATAAGTCATTGTAACTAGATGGATCGGCTCCACTAAATATTTTTTTTATAGATATTAATTTAGTGGAGTAAAAGTTTCTTTTCCCAGAGGATTCAGCTGTTCCCAAAAAGGGGTGGTTAATAGCACCATTACTTCCTGCACCCTTTCTATCAGTTGACTGGAAAGCACTCATTAAGTTACTCGGTAAACTTGAACCAATATAATATTCAGGGGTAGCAAAGTTTCTTGATGAGTCATTATCGACCTTGTCTTGGATGTATTTTGTAATAATGTACAAAAGTGGAGTTACTCCACAGTGGCTAGGTTCATCTTCGCCGTTTGCAGAAATACTTACGTTGAAAAATATTTGAAATTTCTCCGCCAAGGCTGCACTCGTGCGGCATGCATGATTCGGATCGTCAGGGTAAATGATCGCTCCTCCTACTTTTAATGTCGAGTCAGGGTGTAGAGAGCGTGCTGCGTCAACATAGTTAGAGCCACCACCGTCTACTGCTGGCTTATTTCTCATGTCATCTGCAATACTTTTTAGTTCTGCAAGATACTGATCTAATACACCCTCTGCTCCTTTTAAAAACTCTCTTATCGTTGTGCCTAAGGCGTCTCCAGCATTGCATTGATAAGGAAAAATACTACTGTCGTCACAAAGAGGAGCATATAGTGGATAGCGGATGTATCTACTTGAGCCAATGATTTGGCTCTCACCTTGGACAATACTTGGCGCTTCATTATTGGTGTTTTCATTATTGTGAGTAGGGACAAGGTAGTTCATTGCGTCAAAAAGCGTTGCCCTCCTCGCCTGAATTATTTTTCCCTCAATGTCACTTGGCGATGGATTACTTGAATTCATTCCATGTTTTAATGCTCGATATTGTTGTCCGTCATATAAGCCAGCTCTAGCAGTTGTATCAATGTCTGCGGTAGTTGCCTGGGAGATAACATCAATAAGTGTAGACCCTCCGGTTGAAGAGCCAGGGAAATAATCATAAACCAAGTTTGGAACGGAAAAAAATGCGTCCTCTCCACTTTCAGGAGTACCACCTGCTACTTGTGAATCTGTTTTTAAATAGACTTCTCCATCTGGGTCAAATGGGATTGGCATTCCCTCTTTCCATGCTGTTGAAGCATCACCAATATTAGCGGCAGTGATAAAACCACGAGATCGAGAGGAGTCATCACTTCTCGGCGTAATCGAGTTATCTTGAACTTGAAATAATAAGGGGCCAATTCGACCTCCCATTGGTTTTGCTGCTGCATATGCCTTTATGGTCAAGCCTTCACCCTTGTTAAAAGGATAAAATAATCCCATATACTTGGTCTCGCCTTTAACTGCATAGTAGGTAAGTACCTCGGGGTTTTTAAAAAATCCGGTTATATAAAAAGGTACAGGTATACCTGTAATGGAGCTTTTGCATGCTCCTTCTGATTGAATTTCTGCACTAAAGTCTTCACCATCAGGAACGAAGGTTGTGTAGAAAATCATATAATTAATGGGCAAAATTTTTAAATCAAGGTAGTGCTTTTGACTATAATCAAAAGCTGTTCCCGGGTAGGAGTGTCCTGGAGGAATCAGAAAACCACTCAAACTTTTTGCATCAAAAGTCATTGCATTTGGAGCGAGCTCTGTAAGTTTAAAGGTGGATTTTATGCTTAAGTGATCAGCTCCGCCATTAACTGTTGATGACCCTCCACCGAGATTTCTAAAGGCGGACTCGAATGCTGCGATGGGACGCTCATTGAGAGGAGTTCCACCGGCAGCGTTTTTTAATTCACTCAGTGAAATACAATTAGAGCCTTCTGTTGCGCAAATTCCTTCTTCCACAGGAGGGCGGTTAACAAGATATTCCAAGTTTCTCATTCTAATGGCAAATTCTAGTGCTTCAGGCCAGGCACCAACTCGATGCCCAACTAGTTGTGGCGCGTCCGCTAGCCCTGCTGAATTTCCACCCTTACCAAAAGTCCAGAGAAGAGTTGTTGAAAAGTTAAGTACAGATCGATCAACACAGTTTTTTGACTTTATAGAGACAGCTTGATCGGTAAACTCCTTAGTGAGTTCGGCTTGGCCTAGAGATCCAATTGAGGGAAACCTTGGAACCCCTGGAACGCCGAAAACATTACAGATGTTATGAGTTGATCCAAAGTTAATGCAATTTCTTGGAATGTTAAATTTTGCATATGCATCAGGGTTAAGTGTCGCCGTCGCAGCAAATGGTTTGGGTCTAAAGTCTAATGGCGCACTTCCGTCATTGTTTCGAACTATACTATTTCCCATATTTCCGAGGATGTAATATTTAAACATCCACTCTTTCATTGTATTTCGCATTTCCCAGTTAAGGTAGGCGATATTAGTTAATCGTCTGGCTTGGGTTGCCGCTCCTGCATATGCAGCTGCATCAACAGCATTTTGAAGATTAATTTTAGCCTTAACGAATAACCCAACATTGATGACGAAAGCGAGAAGGCTGATCACAATCAGAACGGACATACCGACAAAAACGCCGAGTTGTCCTTTTTGATTTTTTACGGGATTTAGAATTTTCATTAGATTATTTTAACAAACTTTTTGATTTTACTTGAAAAAAATAAGGCAAGTTTGGCCCTCTGGAAAGACCTTTGTTATTACAGATATGATGTCTAGATGAAAAACAAAAATCATATTCATGAAAGTGTTGACCCAAGAGTTTTTAAGAAGAAAGGCTCGAGGCTAGATTTTCTCTGTCCTCTTTGTGGGGTTTCTCGCTCAATAACAAAAAATTTTAAATTAACTCGAGCGAATCATATTCAAATTTCGGTTTTATCATTTACACTTTTTTTGATTAGTTACTCATGGCTAGGTGGCGCAGGCTTAATTTACTTCCCGGTTGTCTTTTGTGGCTTTGAGTTTTGGAAAAGAGTCGACTACAAAAGAGATATTCCGTGCGAAAGCTGTGGCTTTGATGCGATGTGGTATAAGAAAGATGTCCCTAAAGCGAAGCAACTCGTTCATGAGTTTTGGAGTCAGAAAAAATCAAATCTGTCAGTTAAGTCAGAAGACAATTAGTTATTCCAATAGTTTAGATTTCTTTTCTTCGTCAGTTGGTTGCAATATGACGGAAAAATTATTTTATTGTTTTCTTGTTTGATGAAAAAAATATCTTTCAAAGATGGATATTTGGGGCATAATACTCGCCACCTAATGCAAGAGCAAAACGATCGGAAAAGGAGATTTGCATGAGCGTAAACAAAGTTATTATTTTAGGAAGACTAGGACAAGACCCAGAGTTAAAGTACACACCAGGCGGCGCGGCTGTTTGTAACTTCTCTCTCGCAACTTCTGAGAGCTGGACAGACAAAAGTGGGCAAAAGCAAGAAAGAACTGAATGGCATCGAGTTGTTGTTTGGGGAAAGCTGGCAGAGCTATGTAATCAGTACCTAGCAAAAGGAAGACAATCCTACGTTGAAGGACGTCTTCAAACAAGAAGCTGGGATGACAAGGACGGTAACAAAAGATACACAACTGAAATCAATGCAGCGACTGTTCAGTTTATTGGTGGAATGAATGCAAGCGAGGGAAGAACAACTGATCGCTCAATGAATCAAGCCAATAATCAGTCAGATAATATGATGACGACAGATTATACTGTATCAACAGACTCAAGTTTTACGGCCGATGACATTCCGTTTTAGTCAAAAAAAGAAAATTTAACGGATATTATTTCCGAAAAAGGGGAGGCTTGAAGTCTCCCTTTTTTTTATCTTTTGAAATCCGATAAATTAGCATGATTAAGAAATTAATGTTTTTTTCAATCCCTCTCGATTTTATTAAACCAGGCGAGAGGTTGGAATTTGATCTATACGTCAATAGCTCGACTCTTGAAGGTCGAGAGAGGTATTACAGGATTTTAAAACACGGCCAAGAGTTAACAGCTGAGTTTTTTGATATTCATATTAAAAAGCATAGTCATTTATATGTGCCTGAGCAGCAACGAAAAAAATATTTAAATTCAGTTACCTCAAGCCTGAGAGATACTTCTACTAAAGTAGAGGTGCTCAAGAGTATCGCCATTGATCATATGATTCATGTTTTTGAAGGGGGGGATCGCTCAGAAACAATTTTATCCCATATTGAAAGATCAAAAGAAGTTGTCGATTCAATAGTTGATCTTATTCAGCATCAAAGCATGAAAGACTTGTATGCTACTTTAAGTGAGCTTGGTTTTCATGATTGCTATACATATGACCACTCCATTAATGTTTGTATGTATTCCATCATCTTTTACAAATTTCTTAAACCACAGGCGAGTAAATTTGAATTAACAACAGCTGGTCTATCTGGATTGTTGCATGATTTAGGGAAGTTGAGGGTCTCGAATAAAATTTTAAATAATGTAGGGGTGCTAAATGAATGGGATTTTGCTGTTATAAAAAAACACCCAGAGTATGGGGCGGAACTCTTAACAAATTGTGACTGTGAAAGTATATCTTCAGAAATGCTGAATGAAATTCAAAAGGTTATTATGGAGCATCATGAAAATATTAACGGAACCGGTTATCCAAAAAAGTTGAAAGGAGAGGAGATAAGCTTTCTCTCAAAGATGGTCGCAATTATTGATTTCTTTGATGCTGTGACAACGAAAAGATCTTATCATGAACCATTAAACGTTAAAGATGCATTGTCTCTAATGCATAAATCAGTTGGGAAAAAAATTGATAAGGTTATTTTTAATGAATTTAGGCGCTCTATATTTGTTCTGAGTGATGGGAAGCAAGATATTTCAGTTGGAGATGATTTTGACCCATGTCGGCCTTATGCGGAATTACCTATTGTAAAAATTCCTGTGCAAAAAACGAGCATTTCTCTTAGAACCGGCGAGGCAATCAAAGAGGTTGACCCGAGAAAAAAGGCGTCGTAGAAAAGAAGCTTGTTTACTTTCTTTAGGGCAAATTTAAGATGAAGATTTATTCTAAGTTTGAAGCTGATCCAGAACTAACGGAATGGGGGATTCTTGTTCCACTACTTAAAAGTCGTGCCACTCAAATTTGTGAAGAGTTAGAAAATGACTCTGAAATCCAAGGCCGTGTTGGTGTTCTTCGTGATTATCTTCTGACAAAAAATGATATAATTTCAGCAGGGCATGATGAAAATTTTGTGGAAGCTATTTTTTCAAATGACGACGCAAAAATTGATCCAATCCTGCAAGAAACTTATGAACTAATAAAGGCAGATGGCAGCTTTAATCGGTTCGATCCAATGCAAAAAAAACGTCGCTTTCATGAATTATTTCTCTGTCAACTGGCCGAAGCATCGAATAGTTATCAGTGTGCAAAGAAAGCTCTTCAAGACGATGGACAAGTTTTTTATTTAAGTGGAGGAATGCATCACGCGATGACTTTTGGAGGGCGTGGGTTCTGCTTGATTAATGATGCCATTATCGCAATTAGAAAGTTGCAACGAGAGAACCTAATAAAAACTGCTTGGGTAATCGATGTCGATGTACACAAGGGCGATGGAAGCGCGGAAATGAGTCAGGGAGACGACTCTATTATTACGATGAGTGTGCATATGAAAAATGGATGGCCTTTGGATATGGGGCAAGGGCCTTGGAGTGTGCCTTCAAATATCGATGTCGAAATAGAAGACGGTGATAATGAGAGATATTTAGTTCACTTGAGAGCTGGTCTTGGCCAGCTCAGAGATGATTACTCAATACCTGATTTCATTTTTATTAATTTAGGCGGCGACCCATATGAGAAAGATAGTCTTAAAAGCTCTGAGTTAATCCAGCTGAGTCGCGAGCAAATGCTTCAACGAAATAAAATGCTTTATCAATTTGTTTCTGATCTAGAAGTGCCCACGCTTTGGACAATGGGAGGGGGCTATGGTGAGCACTCCTATGAAACTTATGTAGACTTCTTTAAAAGTATTAGGGCTGAAGTTCGTGCGGCAGATACCTTCGAAGTGGTCTAAAGTAAAAATCACTAGTGTAGTTGTTTAAATCACTCACGCGCTCCATGTAAATACAAGCATACTTTTCGACTTGATCCGCAAAGCGACTCTCTTCTGCGCCTGCGCGCATTAGCTCACCCCAATGTGGATTAAAATAAGTTTTAATTTTTTGAACGCGTTCACTTATTTGGGTGTTGAGCTCATTAATCTTTTCCATTTGCGAGCGGTCATTTTCTTTTTTTAATTTATGCTCATAACCAATTTTTTCTTCCATTAAGGTCTGTATTTCTGTTTGAAGATTTGCTGATTTTCGAATTCCTTGCATTTCTTCATTGAGCGGACTAAGCACTAACGCCGTTCTCCAGTTACAGGTCTTTTTGATGCTCACGACATCGCCGAAAATGTGATCTCCAAGATAGAGAAAATCCTCTCCTTCAATGCCCATATCTGCTTGAAGCTGATTAGCATTTCCGCCTTGGTAAATCCCGCTGGCGACACTGCCTTCATAGTTCTCCATTAGTCCGGTATTGGGATCAACTTTTAAAAAAGTTGAAGTGCCAGTAAAAAAACGAGGCTTCATCGCAAAGGTAATAACGACTTGAAAAAGATCGCGCCAGCTTTTGTGATCTTTCAAATAAGGATCAAAAGCATACTCCATCATATTGTTTGAATAGAGGTAATCTGAATTGGTGATTAAAAGAAGTTTTTTTCCATCACGCTTTAAGCGCTCAAGGTACTCTGCGGTTTTTGGGTTTTTAATGACGTACTTTTCTTTATTGGACGTTATTTCTTTTTTTAAACTTCCATCACGATGAATGAGATCAATCATCTCTTTAATTTCATAAGAAAGTGTTTTGTAGTCAGTTTTAAGGACACCTGAATCAATGAGATCAGAGAGCTGTAAAAATAAAACACCATTGGCGACAGAAAATGATGTATCCAAACTTTGAATATTAGAATCATCAAGTTCAATAACTTGGTTCTTGTAGGTTTTCTTAATCTCCCCGTAGGTCATTTCTTTCGTGCCATGAAAAGCTTGTTTCACTTTTCCAAAACGACTGAGTTTTAAAATATTTCCGTGATCGCGATCAATCACAAGGCCTTGAATAACTTGATCATAATCAAACTGAAGCTTTGTGATTTCCTTGGGATATTTTTTATGCTCAACGAGGCATGCCAAAACGCTTTGGTGAACGAATCCTTCAAATTCACGGGTGTGGTATTCGACAAGCGTGTAATCCATATCAAAGCCGATGGCTTTTATTTGAGATAGATTTAAAACGCGATTTGTATAGATATTCATTAGACCCTCTTTTCAATTGATCTGGACTTTTATAGTGATTTCATTATCTCACAATTGTTGGGGCAAAACTACTGGCCCATGACGAAGAGATAAAGTTAGAATTGGATTAGTTTTGTTTTATTTCAGGAGTGAAAAATGAAAAGTCTTATCATCGCGAGTTTAATGTTTTCTTGGTCCATTTTTGGGCAAACTCCTGAGGAGCGAGGGCTCGAAATTGCCCAAATGATGAAAACGGCTACCGAGGGATTTGTAAGTGATTCTAGTGAGATGGAGATGATCTTGATTGATTCCTATGGAACTCGGGTGAGTCGTAAAATGAAAGGAATTTCCATTGAAGGTCAAAATGATGAGGGCCGTGCACTTACTGAGTTTCTAAGTCCAGCGGATGTTAAAGGAACGAAATTGCTCACTCACTCCCACAAAGGTGAAGATGATGATCAGTGGCTTTTTCTTCCTGCGATGAAAAGAAAAAAAAGGATTAGTGGAGGAGCAAGAAGTAGCTCTTTCATGGGAAGTGAGTTTAGTTATGAAGATTTAGGCTCTCAAGATATTGATAAGTTTAATTTTAAATTTATTGCTGATGAACCCATAAAAGGGGGAAAAGCTTGGAGAGTGGAGCGAAAAAGTAAAAAACGCTCTGGCTATTCTAAGCAAGTCATGGTGGTTCACCAAGAATACTTATCCCCTGTGACGATTGAATATTATGATCGTCGTGGAGGTCTGCTTAAAGTTGCAGAGTTTACGGACTGGAAACAAATGAAAGTGGGGAGTAAAAACTTTTGGAAGTCGGGAAATGTTCACGTGAAAAATATCCAGACCAAAAAAGAATCTATTTTTAAATGGGAAAAAAGAGAGCTTGGTAAATCTGTTGATGCAGCGATGTTTAGTCCGGGAGCACTCAGATGATTAAGCTATTAACAATTTTTAGTCTATTAAGTTTTACCGCTCACGCTTCAACGTCGGGTTCAATTTCACTAGATCAGCGTTTTTTTGACAACGATGGAGTGGATAATTCTAACGACCGAGGATCGGCGATTAGTACTAATATCAGATCAACTAGTGCGTGGAAAGATCTTACTTTTTCTGGAAATATCCTTGGCCGAGTTGATGATCAAGACTCAACGAGAAATATCTTTATTCTTCAAGAAGCAATGGTGCGCTATAAATATGGCACGTGGGAGCTTTTTGGCGGTTTTGAAAAATTTAACCTAGGTGCTCATGAAGTTTTTAAGCCCGCAGATAATTTAAACGCCAGAAATTTTGATTCAGATGTGGAAAACACCGAAAAATTTGGCGAGCTGACTTATGGGATTAAAAAGAGTTTCTCCTCGTGGGATGTGAGTCTTTTTGCTCTTCCTGGTGAAGAGAAGCATTATATTCCAGGAGCAAACTCGAGATTGGGGGTCGGGATTGACGTTCAGGAAGTTGAATACATTCAAGATAATGATCAACAAAATTTTGGGGCGATCGCAAATCTTTATACTGATTTTGGGGATGTGACTTTTTTCTATCTTAATCATCTGGATAAAAAGCTGCCGATTTTTGGAAATAGAGAATATTTAATTGATCCAACGACACTTGCTTGCGGACAAACGGTATGTTTCGATGGGACGATTAATACGCCTTATTATTA
>JAURQB010000221.1 GCA_030836365.1 Bdellovibrionota bacterium
TATGTTGAGACACCCAAGTGCCTACGCAAATCTTTTAGCCGAGTATATTGACCGTCATAACATTAAAGTTTGGTTAATTAACACGGGTTGGACCGGTGGCCCATATGGTGTTGGCGAGCGCTACCCTATTCCTGTGACGAGAAAAATTGTCCGCTCTGTTCAGTCGGGTTTAATGGCCAATGCGCCGATGGAAAAAGATCCTATTTTTGGATTACAGATTCCAGCAAGCGTTGATGGCCTTGATTCAAACGTTTTATTTCCAAATAAATCATGGTCTTCACAGGAGGCTTATGAAGATAAAGCGCGAGCACTTGCGAAGTCTTTCCATAATCAAATGGAAAAATTTGGTGAATTCTACGCTAATATTAAAGACGCAGGGCCAACCGTCTAGACTTAAGTACTTGAAATTATTAAATGAATGCCTCCTTTATGGAGGCATTTCTATTTTACAAGCCTATTGAAGCGCATTCCAATTTTAGATATTAGAAACGTATACATTTATCATCGGAGAAATGATGTTGAGAGCAACTTTACTTAGTACCTTAATTTTAAGTTCAGCGATTCAAGCTTATGCGGCAAAGCCTAAACAATTTCCTCAAGACAATCTTGTTTATCGCCCACGTGTACATACCGGCTTTTCACAATACAGAGCACCTAGTTTGTGGGGAACAAAAAAAGTTGTCTTAACTTTTGATGACGGCCCACATATTACCAACACGCCTAAAATTTTAGACATACTTGCTCGTTATGGCGTGTCCGCTACATTTTTTGTTCTGACTGAAAATATCAACCCACAAAATAGACATATCGTTGATCGCATCGTGATGGAAGGACACACGCTTGCAAGTCATGACCACGATCATGACAATAATAACAACGAAAGTGAAACGACTTACCGAAAGGAATTAACTCAAACGATTACCTCGATAAAAACGATTCTCGCAGAATTGGGAGTGACGCAAAATCAAATTTATTATCGCTTCCCTTATGGAGCTTATGGCGCAAACCGTGCCTATCACCACATGAATGTGATGAAGGAAGTTTCTCAGGAGCTTTTTGGTGAAAATTGTATCAATTTTGCCTTCTGGGATATCGATACCGCTGATTGGGTATCAGATATGACCTCTCAAAATGTATCGGACGGTATTACCGCTCATTTGGTTGGCGGAACAGCTTATACTCATGGGAAAAAAACCGTGAATGGAAGAACGGTATGGCGTAAAAAGCCTTACAAAATAAACAACCCAATTGGCGGTGGAGTTGTTCTCATGCATGACGTGCAAACAAAAACCGTTAAAGGCACAGAGTTGTTTCTTGAAACAGCAAATGAAAAAGGCTTTGAAATTGTTCCATTGGAGAGTGTGAAAGAGTTCTCCTACGGTGAAAAAGTTTGCGAACTAAAAACGCCCGAACTCTAAATAAAATTTAGTGCCAACGCCTATGGGCACTGTAAGCAGCACATTTTACTTATTGCTTAGGTGATTAGGATTATTTCATGTATGCGTTTAAAATAATTACGTGAAAAGACTTCTATTTATCCACATTAAAAGACTTCTATTTATTTACATTTTTCTTACCACCTGCTTTCCCATATTTTCAAAAGAAGCAGAAAAACTCACCCAGGAAGAAACACTAAAGCGCCTCATCGAAACAGAGCTAATTTCGGCAAAATATGAGGCATGTGTTGAAGCAAAGGATCCTGCTCCATGGGATTGTGTGTGGAATCAACTTACTCCAGATGAAAAAAAACAGGTTTCAGAAATTCTTGGAGAGTTTACTGACAGCGATAAAAAAGATGATGGTACAAAATACGAAGGGAAGGCCATCGGTGGCGGGTTGTTTCATGATAAAGCAAGTCCGGTCATGAAACAACTTGGCGATAATTTATTTGATATGTTTCAAGAGGCCATGTATGGAGAAATTACGGCGCAAGTTCAAGACACCGAACTTCGTCTCGTTGATCACCGGGTTTTTTATGACATCTACAAGGCGAGAATTAGTAAAGAGTTTATCGAGCTGCTCGCTTCATTTTGTCTCGATTCTACTTTGGTCAATAATGTCTATGAAATACCCAGTGATGAGCAAAAATTAAAAGATTTACGCGAGCAAAACATTAAAAACATGCACCAAAATCCTGAAGGTGAAAAAACAAAATTCAATACATGTATCGTGGAAATAAAAAACATTTGCACCCATCAAGCAAGTGGCGGCACTTGTGACAAAATTAATGGAAAAAGTATTGCGTGCTCAAAAGACGATCACACCCAAGATCGGGCATGCCAGGTGCAAGAGGCCGTAAACTCCATTAAAAAATCTATTGCGGCAACGGAGGTAATCCAAGAGGCCCTTGATGAGGAAGCCGCGAAAGAAAAAGGACAAGGTAGCCTCGGAAGTGCAATCAGCGGTAAAAAGGTGAGCATATATACCGGAGCAAAAATGGGAGATCGCCAATCAGTGGATACTATGACAAGCATAACTTCTGGCCAACTAGAAGAGGCCATGAAAGCCCCTGATGATAAAACGATATTTGAAGAAGCCGCTCAAAAATTAAAAGATGACTGTCAACAATCGTTAACCCAAGAATGCAAAGAATATGTTCTAGACGGTGATGAAATAAAAGAATCGAAAGATAAAATTGCCGAGTTGGCCCTTCGAATGAGAGCGATGGAAGAAAGAATTAATCAAAACCTAGATCCTCAAGGTGGAGATAAATCTAAAAAAGAACTTGAGCAATTTTTTCGAGAAGAAGGCCTTAGTGAAGAAGAAATCGAAAAAATTGTGACCAATGATAAAAAAGTTAAACTCGCGCTGGAGCAAATAAAAAATAATTACCGTGAGCGACGAGAGGCAATTATCAACAACCTTCAAAACAAGCTTTCAAAAATGGTGCCTAAAGATGATACCGATGAGGAAAAAATAGCGGTGATCTCCCGAGTGAGTGAAGAGCTAATGGATCGCCCAAAGCAATACCAGCAACTTTTACATTACTCAAATATTGTCTCCAGCTATCTTTCCACCAGCTCACCAGATGCAGATGTAGATGCGAGTGGAGATAATAGTAGCGACAATAGCAACAATAAAAATCTTCAAGTGAGTGATCAAAATAATTCATCTCGCTACACGACTGCAGCGGCAAAAGAATTAGGCTCACTAGGAAAAGATTATCAAGACGTCGGTGATGATCTTGCCAAAAAAGTTGATATCGAAGCCGACGCAGATCCAGACAATGGAGAAGAGAGTTTAATTTCCATCGGCCTTGATACAATCAATAACTTTCTCTACAAAGAAGTTATCGAGTGACTAAAGTATCTCAACTTAGTTAGGTAGCCTTAACAAAAGCTCTACTTTTGACAGTCCTACTTGTCACTGACTTTTCTTTAAGAATTTTAATGTTATCATACTAGGGTTGGGAAAATTTAAGGAGAAAGTATGAACTATTATTCTGACAATAAAGAATGGCAATGGCTTTTTAACAATGCAATTGATTGGGACAAAATCATGCCCTTGTACTACCCTAATTTTCCAACGGAAGATGGGATGACTAGTCCTGAAGAAGTGAAAAACTTTCTGGAAGAAATGCTAACGGCAACTGGTGAATGGTGCGCTGAAAGTGTGGCGGCCCGCGCGGAAGAAATGGACCGAATTGGTGCGGGTGAAGTCGTTGATGGAAAGACCATTCCCTCTGCTCCACTTAGCGCATTTTATCAAGAAGCAAAAGAGCTTGAAGCATTTGGAGCGAATGCTCCTAAAGAATATGGTGGTCTTGAGCTTCCCATGGGTTCAGGAATGATTTTCCTAGGGCAACTCTCCCAAGCCTGTATCGCCAGCTGCATGCAGATAAGTTTTTACGGCTCTATTATCGACATGCTCGATCGTTTCGCCTCCCAAGAATTGAAAGATAAATATATCCCAGGAATTATCACAGGTGATATTTCTGGAAGCATGTGCTTAACCGAACCAGATTGCGGGAGTGATTTAGGCGCGCTCAAAACATCGGCAAGACCTCAAGAAGATGGTACGTATTTAATCAACGGAACAAAAATATTTATCACGAACGGTGGTGGTGGATTAGGCCTCGTTCTTGCGCGCATCGATGGTGCACCTGAAGGTCTGAAAGGTATCTCCATGCTTCTCGTTGACCAAAATGAACAAGCAGAGGAGCGTGGAAGACTTAATTTTGTTGTCACAAAAAATGAAGATAAGATGGGACTTCACGGAACGTTCACAACAGAAGTTCTATATGAAGACACCATTGGCCATTTAATTGGTGAGCCAAACACTGGCTTCACCCAAATGCTTCACTTGATGAATGAAGCAAGAATTGCGACGGCCATGCAATCTTTTGGCGGACTTGAGGCTTCTGTTGCTTATGCAAAAAAATATGCAAGTGAGAGAAAAGCTTTTGGAAAACCAATTGCAGAACTTCCACTAATGAAAAGAAATTTAGAGGATTATCAAACTGAAGTTGACGCCATGAGAGCACTACTTGTGGATACTTCAAGTCACTATGATATTTATCAAAAACTTCACCTAAAAAAATGTCACTCTGGAGAGTTAACGGCCGAGGAAAAAGAACTCTATGAAAATGCTTGGATGTGGACAAGAAAGCGTACCCCCTTGGTCAAGTTTTACGCAACAGAAGCATTCACTCACCTTTCAACGAAGGCCATTCAAGTGCTTGGTGGTTATGGTTACATGAGAGACTATCCGGTAGAAAAACTTCACCGAGATTCTTTTGGGCCACTGCTATACGAAGGGACAAGTCAAATTCAAAGCTTAATGGCCATGAAAGACCTTATAAAATACGCCATGAAAGACCCTGGAAGCTTTATTACAAACGTTTTTTCTAAGCACCCTGGACTTGGTCTTATTAGCGGAACTAAGGAATGGGATAAAGAATACAAGTCCGTTCACTACCGCTTTAAAAAGAAGCTTATTGGACTGCTTTTTAATAACCTCAAGCCTGAGGGTAACAAACTATTTGACGCCAAAGAATGGGCAAATGTCGATGAAGAGCGCGTCAGTAGTCTCATGATTCACGCCGAAGGCTTATGTGCAGCGCTTAGTTATATGGAAACGCTTCGTGTCCTTTGTGAGCATGCCGATATGGATGATAATCGAGCAGCGTTATTTTTCCGATACAAGCGACTCATCAAGCCCAGACTTGAAATGATTTATGCTGATTGGAGCGAGCGAAGCTAATTCTAAAATTTTTTTTATTGGATAATTATCAATCTCTATATTGTGTAAACCTAATTGGGGGTACGTCATATTGTATACTCAAATTAGGGTGTTCAGGACATAAGACAAACTCATTTTCATCGCCCGTTAATTCAAAAGTAATTGAAACAACATTATTATAACTATTAAAACTTTCACTAATTGTTGTATTTAATATATCGATAAAATCAGTATTATCTGTATTAATAAAAGAATTATTAGACCTGGCAAGCACATCTTCAGCAATTCTATATTCTCCACATGCGGAATAACTATGATTATACGGATAGAGGACTAGGTCTTGAACTGTTGTCTTGTTGGGAACATAACCCGCCATCCGAATAGTAATTTCACCACAATCAGTGTGGTACTCCATTGGAGTATTATCATAATCTTTATTGTCATACGTATCAGTGGAGAGAATCTTAACATTGCCATTTAGGAGATCAGTGTTGGCGCAACTTGGATTTGATAATAGGGAAAATTCGCCCGAGTTCACCCACTCCGTTTCATCGTATTGATCTGGCTTCTCTTGCGACTTCAAAGACAAGTTGACACATAACTCATCTCCAAATGGATTTGTTAATTTAAATGATCCCCTTTTTGAGTCTAAAACATCAGACAAATTATCTTCACCATTGGCAATTATATTGTCATTAAGTTCTTCTAGACCTTTATCATTTTTCAACTGATTTGGGTCATAAGTACTTTTATGACCGATAGAGAAGTGCCCATTCCCTTCAAACATAGTCATTACTTCATCTGCTTTAAAAGAAATTTCATTATTTTGGACGCAACCACGTGAGTTATATATTTGAAAATTCCATAGAACTGATGACTCTTCCTTAAGTGCATTAAAATATTGATTAAACATATTAATATTATCTAAAAATAGTCCATTATTCACAGATATCTCTAAATGAGACTGAACATTTGATGGGTCTATAATAAGATGTGGTATTGCTGTGTTATCAAACCCATTATCTGGAGTAGTACTCGACGTAAATAGATTTGTCTTATCATTAAAAACGAAATGATGGTTGGCCTCGGAATCTTCTTGAAAATATTGAGGTAGAAATCGTATTTGGTCCTCTTCAAAAAAAAGGTTATCTATATTTATACAATTACTAAGCTGGCCAACTGAATCTTGAATTTTAAA
>JAURQB010000016.1 GCA_030836365.1 Bdellovibrionota bacterium
CTAAAATTGAAAAATTAAAACAAGAGGCGGAAACAAGAGTCTCTGGTGTAAGAGTTAATGTGAGTTTGCTTAGGACAAATAGTCAAAAACTTCATCGATTGAAAGAGACAATTTTGAGCTATAAGGGGAGTGTTCCTTGCCATATTGTTTTTGAAAATCAGGAAGGAAGAGCGAGGCTTCCATTGGGAGAAAGTTTCCTTGTTAACCCTGTGCCTCAGTTAGCCGCGAAAATAAATCAAATTTTCAACGAAAATAGTGTAAAATTTATCGTGGATGGTAGACTTGAGGATGGAGCTCAATTTTAGTTTTAAAAGGGTTGATTGGTGAAGTTACTTCTTAAGATATTTTTACTTTTAGTACTCAATTGTAACTTTGCATTCTCTGCTGATTCCTATGTTGCTGATGGTGAGTTTTGGGCGGTTGAGGATGATTCTTCTAAGTTTGTGAAACAGCAGTTAAAAATGAGTGCGCTAAAAGATGCAATGAATAAATTTTTTGCGCAGATGGAGTTGAATTCATCAGTGTTTTGGCAAATTCTTGACCGTGAAATATTATCAGATTTAGAAAATCGAAAAAACTCAGTTGATCAAAAAATTGAGAAGGCAAGAGAAGCTCAAGAGTTCGAAAAAGTTCTTAACCTTGAAACAGAGTGGCGGAGATATCGATTAAATTATATTTCCAAATTTTTAGAATCCAGAAGACTTTATTATGGCTTTTCAAGTTCAGGCGTTACAGCCTCGATGGTGAATCCTCAGCTCAAGATGGCAAAATTTAAAGTATCGCTAAACAGAAATGCAGTTAAGAAACTTTATTTTGATATGACAAAGAGTGACTCCAATCGGCATTATCAAAATTTAATCATTTCTCTTCGGATTGAAAAAGGACCGAGCTTTAATGATGTATCACCAGAGTTAAATGAAGGTCTTGGTCTCGTTAAAAAAGCTATTCTTGAGAAGTGGGTTTCATGGCTTTCTGAGGAGTATAAAGACGTGTTTAGTAATATTTTGATTGCTTCAGAAGTTCAAGAAAGACAACTTGGTAAATACATATTCTCTCCTCCAGGTAGCGTAAATTTTGTCGATATGAGCATGGTTAAAAGAAAACAGGAAGACTTGATATTAAAAGAAAATGGGGGGGAGGAAGTCCTCTCTACGGATAGCTCCTCAGGCTCTGAATTGGAGTCTATAAATAAAGCAGTAACAAGATCGTCTGAGAATGAAATGAACATTTTTAAAGATTCTCAATGGGTTCAAGTTAAAATTGTACTGAGTGATATAGAGCTTGATCAAAATTTTAAAAAAACAAGAATCAAGATCTCAGGAGGTCATCTTTTCGCTGACCTTAACTCAAGAGAAATTATTTTATTTGATGACTATCGGGAGGATGCTAGAATACTTTCTTACTTAGATATGAACACATTCGCCAGTGAGCTAGGCACCGTTCTCTTCAATCTACCTTTAAATGGTTTTAGAAGTGGAAAGAAAATTTTTACAAAGGCTCCTCAAATAAATAATCAAGCACATCTAACTATTCAAAACGTTACTAAGCCAGAGGATATTATTAGCTTGTCCGATTTTTTAAATCTAGGCGGAAATAGCGTAAATTTAAAAGTTCGGAGTTTTGATCTCACTAGTAATGGTGCGAGGATCACCTTGAATTATTTTGGAGAACTTGAGAATTTAAAAAACAAATTTAATGAGTGGCAAAATAAAAAAGTAATTCCTAAAAGTCGGTGGCAATTCTATCCACAGTCAAGCGATCTAATTGCGGAGCTAGTTCCTGATGGCGTAGAACCAGAGGAACAACAAGAATCTCAAGACTCCGCTGATGGCAAACTCTAGGGGGGAATAGATGAAATCTTTCTGTAATCTGTATTTTTTAATTATAATTCTCGTTCTATCTTCTTGTTCGATGGGAGTAGTTAAAAGAAGTACTAGTTTGACTAAGAAGGAGGCAAGCTTAGCTAAGCGAGAGTTTTTCATTCGAAAAAAACTTGTTATTTTGCCTATTCATAATGAAAGTCCTTTTGGAGGAAAAGACTTAGAGGTACTTGCAACAGAGGAAATCCGTCGCTACCTAATTAGGTCGGGAAGATATTTGATTGAAACTCAATATTCTCAAGAATATCCAAACTCACAAGCTGTTTTTCAGGGAGGAGGGAGAAACCTAAGTTCTCTTTTGAACAAAGCAAAAGGTCATGGCGCTAATTTAATAATCTATGGCCGAATTGTTGATTCAAGTATTAGGCAGAAAGAGGATGACATTGGGTTAATTAGAGAAGTTTTTCTTTTCGGCAGTTCAACTGTCGAAATTAGAGTCATCGATGTTTCTACTGAGCAAGAAGTTTTAGTAAAAAAAGTAGACGCGTTCACCGAGGATAAATCGTATCAAATTCAAAACCTTACGAGAGAAAATAAATTTGAGCTTAGACGAGATCTTTTAAGGCAAGCAACAAAGTTGGCCATCAGTAAATTAATCAAACCTATTTGGGATAAAACAAAGAAAAAGGAATGGTTCGGTCGAGTGGCCAAAATCGTTGGTAAAAATATTTATATTAATGCAGGACTTGAGAGTGGAGTTAAAATTGGAGACATCATGAAGGTTCTTACTCCAACTCAGGATATTTTTGACCCCGTCAGCGGAGGACTCATAGGAAAAACTAAAGGTGAGGTCAAATCCACGATAGAAATCACTGACTTTTTTGGTAACAACGGTGCAGTAGGTATTCTTCACTCTGGTGGTAATGTGTCACCAGGTGATCAAGTAACACTTTATTAATAAAAATATGATTTATAAACTGTTTAAGACTCTCGCATTCCAACTTAATCCAGAGTTTGCTCACGTCGCAACAGTTAAGGGCCTGGGACTTCTTCCGTCAGTTTTTAGTATTTATGGTAATTTTGAAAGTTCACCAAAGTATCAAATAGAAACAAATATTGGCGTGATTCCTTTTCCATTAGGGATCGCTGCTGGGTTGGATAAAAATGCTGAAATGGTTGACTACTTCGGGAGGCTCGGAGTTGGTGGTCTGGAAGTTGGAACTGTTACTCCAAAATCTCAACCTGGAAATGAAAAACCAAGACTGTTTCGGTTACCAAAAGAGCACTCCCTAAGAAATTATATGGGGTTCAACGGTGAGGGAGCTGGGCAAGTCCTAAGCAATATTTCTATCTCAAATGACTACCCAATGAAGCTTGGTATTAATTTTGGAAAAAATAAGGTCACTCCAAATAATCAGGCAATAGAAGATTATCTTTATCTTTTTGATTATTTTGCAAGTGTTGGTGATTACTATGTTGTCAATGTAAGTAGTCCTAACACTCCTGGACTAAGAGATTTGCAGGATAAGGCATTTTTAATTGAATTATCTAAAGAGCTTGAGTCAAAAGAAATTCAGACACCTACTTATTTAAAAATTTCACCAGACATGGGAGTCGAGCAAATTAGAGAAATTTCAGAAATTATTAAAGACAGTATTTTTTCAGGAATTATTGCCACTAATACTTCATCTATGCCAGAGCTTGGCATCGGAGGTGTATCTGGGCAGCTTATTAGAGAAAAATCTCGTAAAATTAGAGAACTTACACTTTCTATTCTATCAGAGCAAAGTGACAAAGAAGTAATTGGAGTCGGGGGGGTAGATTCAATAAAAGATCTTTGGGAGTTTTGGCAACATGGAGGAAAGTATATGCAAATTTACACATCTTTTATTTACCGAGGCCCAAAAATATTCTCTTCATTTGCGCAAAAGTTTGATTTTCTATGTGAATATTTTGGTACGGATACAGTGGAAGAATTGATTCGACTTGCTCGATATGAAAAGGTTAATTTACCAGAAAATCTAATTTAAATAATTTGGACGTCGGTCATACTCAATAGGATCTTCAAGGCCTGCTTGTTGAAATCCTCGGAGTCTTAAAGCGCAACTATCACAAACGCCACAAGACTTATCTTCTCTTTCATAGCATGACCAAGAAAGCTCAACAGGAGCTTTTAATTCATTTGCTTTGAGGATGATTTCTTTTTTACTCATTTTAATTAACGGAGTGATGACCTCTATCGCGCCATCTTTTGTTCCGACTTTAATGAGCTGATTAATCGCTTCATAATAAGCAGGTCTGCAGTCAGGATAGCCAGAGCTATCTTCTTCAACAGCACCGATATAGATTTTTTTTGCGCCGATTACTTCACCCCAAGAAACGGCCATCGAAATGATATGAGTATTTCGAAAAGGAACGTAGCTATCAGGAATTTCTTCGCTATCACCTTGGTATTTTTTAACGTCGATATTACGATCTGTTAGGGAGCTACCGCCAATTTGCTGCAGAAAACTCACGTCAATAATTTTGCGATTGTGCTTGGCTACACCATAGTGATCAGAAATTGCATGAAAACACTCGAGCTCTTTTTCTTCAGTATTTTGTCCGTAATTGAGGTGGAGAAAAGCAAGGTCTTCATGATTCTCATTTGCAATTGCGGCCGTTAGGCATGAGTCCATGCCGCCACTCACTAAAACAATTGCTAAGTCCTTACTTTTTCCCATCATCTCTCCTAGAGGTCAGCAGCGATACTTTTGATGAGACTTTCTAGCTTCTCAATTTTTACAGACGCCGCTTTTTTCTTTTGATCCACACTTCCTTCTTTCTCATTCACCATCAAATAAAATTTAATTTTAGGCTCTGTACCAGAAGGTCTGAGATACATTTTATCACCATTTTCAAATGAGTAACCTAAAACATTACTTTTTGGTAATGTCAAAGGCTTGGTGCTGCCATCACTCATTCTTATCTGGCGAATTTGATAATCTTCAATCTCCGTGATTTTTTGATCATTAAAATCAGATTTCACGTTTTCTCTAAAATGAGTCATGATGCGGCTAATTTTCTCCGCACCCTCTTTGCCCTCATAATCAAGACATAGAAGACCTTCTTGGTGAAAATCATACTTCTCATAAAGTTCATTAAGTGCGTCTATTAAATTCATCCCACGTTCTTTGTACCAAAGGGTTAGTTCGGCCATTAGTCCAACCGAGCAAATTCCGTCCTTGTCGCGTACGTTACTGTGGTTCATGTATCCAAAAGACTCCTCCGTCGCAAAAAGAAAGTTTCTCTCTGGTTGAGTTTCTTCAATCTCTTTCATCACGCCACAAATCCACTTAAACCCTGTGAGGGTGTTTTCAACTGTCACACCAAATGACTCTGCAATTTTGCGCTGTAAATCTGTGGTGACGATTGTTTTAACGAAATATCCATTTTGCGGAAGTTTATTTTGTTCATTGAGATTATGAAGAAGGTAGTACAGCATCAAGCTGCCGATTTGGTTGCCATTGGGATAAAAGATTTCATCGCCGTCCATAATTGCAACTCCGAGGCGGTCAGTATCCGGGTCCGTGCCAAAGACGATATCTGCGTTTTCTTGCCTCATTAAATCAGTGGCAATTTTTAGCGCGGAGGGATTCTCTGGGTTTGGGGAAGTCACTGTTGGAAAACGATGATCAGGCTCCGCTTGCTCAGTAGGCACGAGCACTTCTGAAAAACCCATTTCAGTCAGTATTCTAGTACATGGAATAAGACCTGTTCCGTGAATGGGAGTATAAACGACTTTGAGGTTTCTGCCTTTTTCTTGGCATAGAGTTGGGTTAACCACTTTTTCATGAACTTTCTGATAATAAGCATCCTCAACTTCAGACGAGATCCATTCAATCATTCCATTATCCATCGCCTCTTTAAAATCCATAAATTTGATGGCCGACCAATCAGTGAGAGCGTTGTATTGATCAATAATATTTTGGTCATTTGGCGGAGTTACCTGAGCGCCATCGGCCCAATATACTTTATAGCCATTGTATTTTGGCGGGTTATGGCTCGCTGTGACCATGATTCCACCTTGGCAGTCAAGATGTCGAACAGCATAACTTAACAAGCAAACAGGATTGAGGTGATCATAAAGATAAGCTTTAATTCCATTGGCCGCAAAAACGGTTGCGGCTTCTTTGGCAAATACATCAGAAAATTTTCTCGAGTCAAAACTGATGGCGACTTTGGGAGAATTGGGAAATGCACTTAACAGAGCATTACTAAATGCCTGGGTCGCTCGGCGAATTGTGTACTTACTGACGCGATTTGATCCATTGCCTAAAACGGCACGAAGACCACCGGTGCCAAATTCAAGATCTTTGTAAAATCTCTCTGTCAGTTCCGCGTGGTCGCCTGCGTCAATAAGGCTTTTCACTTCGTCTCGATCAACTTGATCAATCGTTTGTTCGTTTACCCATGTATTTGCTTTTTCTAAAATATTGTCCATGAGACTACCTCTCTAATTATTCATCAAATAAAGACTGTATTTTCGCAAGGCCGTCATTATTTGGCAAAGGATTGTAGGCGCGCTTTTGTTCATCTTCTGTTGCGCCGATTGAGGACATAAGTTTTAATATTACCTAGACAATTGGTTAAAAATACAGGTAAACGGTACCCTAAAATCGTTTTATGATTTAAGGTAAAAGTCGTTTCGAAGTAAAAGGAGTCTTTCATGGCAAACGTAGAACAAAAACATAAAGATAACATTGCTGGTGCTTGGTACTGTACTGACCCAGATGACGATAACGGAGAAGGGTGTATCGCTTGTAACGTTTGTTACACAGGTGCTCCTGATTTTTTTGGTGAAGATGAAGACGGAAATGCATTTGTGAAAAAGCAACCAACTACTCCAGAAGAAGTTGAGCTTTGCCAAGAACAATTAGAAGCTTGTCCAGTTGCTTCAATTGGTAATGACGGTTAATTTAGTTATTCTAAAAATTTAGGTTTTCATGTAATGTTGTCTTAAGTTTATTTTTTAAGAGGACATTACATGAACCCAACGACACTCCAGATTGTCGGCACAGTTTTATTTGCTTTAGCCGTCATTCATACCTTTCTTGTTAAAAAATTCGAAAATATTGCTCATAAATACCCTGAAGGCTCCATCGGTGAAAACTTTTTTCACTTTATGGGTGAAGTTGAGGCTGTTTTTGGTATTTGGGCCGCAGTTTTTATTGGGTTCTATTCACTGACAGAGGGTTTCGCCATTTATGATAACGATCATCATGTCATTGGTGGAGCGCTACATTACCTTGAGTCACTAAATTTTACTGAGCCCGCATTCGTTTTCGTGATCATGTGTATGGCCGCAACAAAACCAGTTATTTATTTTGCCAAAATGGTTATCATGGCATTTTCAAAAGTATTACCTTTTCCTGGTAAGATGGCTTTTTATATTTCCGCTTTAATTATCGGGCCAATTCTTGGAAGTTTCATCACTGAGCCTGCGGCCATGACAGTGACTGCCCTTATTCTTTTAGAAAATTTTTATGAAAAAGGGATGAGTGATAAATTTAAGTACGCAACAATTGGTGTTCTTTTTGTGAACATCTCAGTTGGGGGAACGCTTAGTCACTTTGCGGCACCTCCAGTTTTAATGGTTGCCTCAAAATATAAATGGGGATTAAGTCATATGATGACTCACTTTGGCTGGAAGTCGGCAATTGGTGTTGTCATCAATACGCTTGTTGTTGGAATGATGTTTAAG
>JAURQB010000003.1 GCA_030836365.1 Bdellovibrionota bacterium
GCTCACCGCGATCACGGTATGGGTTTTTGTGTCTTCAATGACTTAGGCTATGCCGCAAAAAATTTAATCGCCGAAGATCATGTTCAAAAAGTTTTAATTTTAGATCTTGATGTTCATCAAGGAGATGGCACAATTGATATCTGCCAAGGTGATCCTCAAATATTTACTTGCTCAATTCACAGTGAGAGTAATTTTCCCTTTGAGAAAAAAAAAGGTTGGATGGATATCAGCCTTCCTGATGGAATTAAAGATCAAGCATACTTAGACAGCCTAAGTCAAGTACTTCAATCCATTAAAAGTTATCTCACCCCTGATCTCATCTTATATGACGCGGGAATTGATGTTTACACTAAGGACGGATTAGGGAAATTGGACCTAACCATCGAAGGTATTCGGAAAAGAGATCAGTTAGTATTCGAGCATTTTCGAAAAAAAGATATTCCTGTGGCAACGGTTATTGGAGGGGGTTATAGTAAGGACCGCAAGGAATTAGCTAATCGACATGGTCTCATTTTTGAGTCAGCAATCAACTACTTATAGTCTATCATTTTAATGAAAAATCTTAAGAAAAGCATTAATATAAAACTTCATGAAAAAACTCCTTGCCCTAATGATTTTAATTCCAGGCCTTTCATTAACTAGTGGTGTTAAACAAGAAGTCTTTCAATCGCCCATGTTGATTGGGGAGGGCACACTGAAGGTCTTAATGTGGAATATTTATGATTTACGTTTATATACGGACGGAACTATCTTTTCTTGGCAAAATAAGTTTATGCTGGAGTTTACTTACAAACGTGAGGTTAAAAAGGATAGTGTGGTCGATGCTTCGTTAAAAGAATTTAGACTCCAATCAGACATTACTGAAAAAGAAATTCAGGATTGGAAGGGATATTTAGAACAGGCAGTAAGTTCTGTTCAAAAGGGGGATGTTTCAATTGCGGAGTGGGATCCCAAAGGAAAAATCAAATTTTATTATAATGGCATTACACCAATTACTATTGAAAATAAAAAATTTGCTCGTGCTTTTCTCAATATTTGGTTGGGAGAAGAAACATCTCGGCCAGCTTTGCGTTCTCTAATCTTGGGTAGTAACTAATTTAAGGAAGCTTTTTGGGGAGTTACGACTCCCCGAGCCCTTCATTGTATCTTCTTATTTTTTTAGGCCACTATTCTTTTGCTTTGATTTCGGGGCTTATTAAAGCCAGCAAAAGTAATCTTTTGTGTGTTCAAAGAAGAAAAACGGTAGCTCTCCAGCTTTGTGCCTTTGAGGATATTCAATCTGATTTTATTAAGCATGGTTTATGTTCTCCTTATTTTTAAATTTTTTACAAGTGAGGGTAGATCTTAGATGAGTGCTGGATGAGTATTGTGCAAGATAAGCATATCTGATCAGGCCTAGAATGATTTTTGCTAAAAAACACTGTTATTGTTGGTTTTTTTTATCAACAAAGAGGTCATTTTATTACTTCAATTCTACTACCTTTGGAGGGTTTTTTTGCTATTATCTCGTCCTTAGTTATGACGCTATTTAAAAAAATTGTGGTAATTGGAGCTGGAACCATGGGCTCTGGAATTGCTGCACACTTGGCTAATTCTGAACGCCAAGTTGTGCTTCTAGACTTAGAGGGAAAAAATTCTCCTAACGAAATTAGTGAACGTGCCTTAAATCTTATCAAGAAATCAGACCCTCCATTATTAGTAGAGAGGTCTCGATTAGACTTTATCAAACCTGGCAACCTATCTGATAATTTTGAAGAGATCAAAGATGCGGATTGGATTATTGAAGCAGTGGTGGAGCGTATTGACATCAAACACCAGCTCTATTCCCAAATCGATAAAGTTCGAAATTCTTCCTCGATAGTCTCTTCAAACACCTCAACTATACCTTTATCTGTTTTAACCTCGGAGATGTCCGAGACTATGAAGTCAGATTTTTGTATTACCCACTTCTTCAATCCTGTTCGTTTTATGAGATTACTCGAGATTGTGGAAACTCCGGAAATGAATTCTGAGAAAATAACTCTACTTCGAGATTTTTGTAAGAATGAATTAGGTAAAGGTATTGTTAATTGTAATGATACCCCGGGTTTTATCGGAAATCGAATTGGTGTATATGCTATTCAAGTGGCGATGTATGAAGCTTTAGAACGTGGACTCCCTGTAGAAATTGCCGATGCTTTATTTGGTCGACCACTAGGCATTCCTAAAACAGGAGTTTTTGGATTATACGATTTAATTGGAATTGATCTCATGAAAGACGTACTTGCATCCTTTAAAAAAGAACTTCAAGAAGATGATCCTTTTATGGATGTCGTTAAACCTCACCCCATAGTCGAACAACTCTTAGATAAAGGCTACACAGGCAATAAAGGGCTTGGGGGTTTTTATGAAACTAAAATAGTTGACGGTAATGAAATCACCAAAGCATTAAATACTTTAGATATGAGTTATTATGATTTTGATAAAGTCGACTTACCTATTGCTCGCCGTGTTGAGAAGGAAGGAA
>JAURQB010000017.1 GCA_030836365.1 Bdellovibrionota bacterium
AGGACAATTAAGTCAAGCAAGAGATTCTTACGAAAACTCAGTTGGTGCGCTAAAAAAACAGTCAGAAGAATTGAGCAACAATCGTGATAATGATGTGCTAGGAAGACTTTACTCTGAAAGAGAACAGCACTCAAAAGATGTAGATGTTCTCAATAAAAAAATACAAACAACTCTAAAGAATCTCGATAAAGAAAAGACCACCGGCCGTAAAATGCATGCTTTAGAAACAGAAAAAATGCTTCATGATACGCAAGAAAAAAATACGGGAAAATTGAGTGAGATGCGCAACCGCTACGATAAAGCTTTCAGTGAACTGAGTACTAACTATCGTAAACGTGAGAGTGATATGCGAGGAGATCATCTCAACAAGCAGATGAACTTATCAAAAAATTTAAAAAATGATGGAGCGGTTAAGTTTAAAGAGTATTCAGAGAAAATGAAGCTTCAAGAGCAAAAAAATAAAGAAAATGTAAAAAACCTTCGATCTGAATTTAATGATAATATCAAAAAAAATAACGAAGAAAATCAAAAAGAAATGGGCAGAGTTAAGCTTGGATATGAGAAGCGGCTACTAGACTTGGAACCATTTGTTGAAAACAATAATCGAAAATCAATATTTAATGTGAATAAAAAAGAGATTTCCAATCTTAAAAGAAGAGTTGTTTCTGAGCGGGAGAATTTTAAATTAGAAGCGGAGAAATTGAAAAAATCGACTGACGATAAAATCACTGATGCGAAGAATAGGTATCAAGAAAAAACAATTCAGCGAGAAGGGGAGTTCAACCTTAAGGCCAAAAAAGTTGTTGATAAAGTAAATAGAGAAAAAGAAGACTTAGTTGAAAATTACAATATGCAACTAGCGAAGACGAAGTCCGACAGAGATCGAACGTTGGCCAGAGAGAGGGATTATTCTCGCAGGCGTCTTGAGAAAAAAACAAATGAGCTTGGGCGGCAAATTAACATCATGGATAAGACGAACAAGGCGCTTATTTATGATCTTCAAAAAACAGCAGGAGAAGAAAAATCAGAAATTGTTAAGTCTGCTGCGAAAAAGCTTGCAACAGAAAAAGAGGTTTTGAAAAAAGATCTACGAGGCAAATATGAAAAAATTGTTACGGATTATGAAAGCAAAATCGGTCAGGTAGCGAGTCAAAATAAAATGTTGAAAGAAGATTTTGAGTCGACGGTTAGAACTCTCGAATCTGACAAAAAAATAGCGATCGAGGATGAGCGCCGAAACTCACTTGAGGCAAGAAAGCTATTAAAAGCGAATTTTGTTGAAGAGTTAGGAAAACGAGAGTTAGGTTTCAGGAGATCTCTATCTAAGATAAAATTAGACTATGAGAAAAGGATGAAAGAAGAGCGAGGATTTAATGAGCGAGTGATGAAAAATCTCGCCTCAAAGATGGATATGGAGACACGACGCAATAGGACAGAGCACAAAAAGAGTATGGGGAAAATGGAGCGCGAGTATAAGAAAATGATTGGAGATATTCAGAGCGCCAATTCATTTGAGAGAAATAGAATTATCAGTCAATACGAAGAGAAGCTAGACAATTTGAAAGATGTTGTGAAGAATGAGCAAGAAAAATTAAAAGACTTAGAATCCTCAAAACTATCGTAAAAAATCATGAAAAAAATTTTTAGAAGAGCTAAAATTGTCGCAACCTTAGGGCCTAGTAGTTCAACACCTGAGCAAATAGAATCTCTCGCTCGTGCGGGAATGAATGTAGCTAGATTAAACATGAGTCATGGATCTTTAGAAGATCATGCGAAAACAATTAAAAGCATTCGTGACGTTTCAAAAATAATTGGACGGCAAATTGGAATCCTAATGGATCTGCAAGGCCCCAAAATTAGAGTGGCGCAAATTGATGAAAATATTCCATTAAAAAATGGTGATATGGCATATATTGGAACGAAAGAAAACTTAGCAGCAGCAGGTTTGAAGAGTACTGATATTCAAATACCTAGTGGTTATACTGATTTAGTTAATGATCTTCATCCTGATGCTCGTGTTCTTTTTGATGATGGTAATCTAAAAGCAAAAGCCGTCGAGCGTGTTAAAGATATATACAAGCTAAAAATTATCCAAGGTGGAGCATTAAAGGCGAGAAAAGGAATTAATCTTCCAGATTGTGACGTCGCGGCCGACGCCTTTACACCAGAGGATCGAAAAAATTTAATGTTTGGACTCAAAGAGGGAATTGACTTTGTTGCGCTCTCTTTTATTTCAACGGCGGAAGACATTAAAAAAGTGAAGGTTCTTCTCCATGAACTCAAGATGGATGTTCCCATTGTCGCGAAAATTGAGCGTCCTAAAGCGATTGATAATATTGATGCTATCATTGACGTGACAGACATTATCATGATTGCTCGTGGCGATATGGGTGTCGAGCTTGGTAACCACCTAGTTCCTGCAGTTCAAAAAACAATTATAAAAAAATGTAATGATAAGGGGGTACCTGTAATCACGGCTACTCAAATGCTTGAGTCCATGATTGAATCTTCTACGCCTACTAGGGCAGAGGCAAGTGATGTGGCAAATGCTATTTGGGATGGAACTGATGTCGTGATGTTAAGTGGGGAAACAGCTTCAGGGAAGTATCCGGAAGAGGCCGTAAAAATGATGGACTCGATTATTTTTGAAGCCGAAAGAACTCCTAAAGAGCGACCTTTGCTTAGAAATACAGATCTTTCATCAGTTAATGCGTCAACGATGGTTGCTGCGAGCTTAATTGCGGAGAAAGTGGAGGCGGTGAGAATCGTTTCTGTGACACAATCAGGTAACTCGTGTTTAAAAATTTCTCGTTTTCGGCCGGTGACGAGGGTGCTCGGTGTAACAAATGATATTAGAACGGCCAGAAAGTTAACTCTCTACTGGGGAGTGAAACCATGGCTTATTACAGAAAACTCAAATGTTGATGGAATTGAAAAGATTGTTATTAACGATATAAAAAAATCTCTGGATTTAAAAAACGGAGATAAGCTTGTCATCACCCGTGGAGATGGGCGTTTTTTTTCGCAGGGACAATCTAATACGGTAAGGGTTGAATATATTAAGGATAGCCCAAAGGTTCGTGGTGGAAGTGATACTCTTCAAAGTGCAGAGTTTAGTCGCGGGCAAATAAATTTAGACACATTCTCGTGCGCAACATGTTTTAATTGTGTTTCCACTTGTCCTCATGGGATTTGGCAACAAGCAGAAGACATGAGTGCTCATGTGGTAATAAACGAAGAGAAAACAGATCAGTGCTCTCTTGATATGGAGTGTGTAAATAAATGCCCAACGGGTGCCATTGAAATTATTCCTAATGGGCAATAGCCTATGAGTGATTTGCGACAAATTTTTTCGCATAATCTTTTAAATCGATTAGGTATTGTGGAGTTTGGAGTAACGAGTGATCCAAATGCGGCGAGCTACCCTAATTTTAAAGAATGGTTAACGAATAAAAAAAATGCCGACTTAAAATATCTTGAAAATGAAAAAATGAGGATGAGAGAAAGTATTAGTCATTACTTTCCCGAATTTAAATCTGCGATAGTTTTTCTGTTTGATTACGCTAAAGAGAAGCGTGCGCTTGAGCGATTTTATCAAACGCCTGAATCAAATGGATTTAAAATTGGATCCTATACATTGATCGACGATGGTGTTGATTATCATTATTCGATTCGAGAGAAATTAAATATCTTATCTAGTGAATTAAAAAAATACCATACTAATTTAAATACAGTTTTTAGTTTAGATACGCAGCCAATATTAGAGCGTGATCTTGCTTATCGAGCGGGTCTTGGTTGGTTTGGACGAAATTCAATGCTAATCAATAAAAAATATGGAAGTTTTTTTCTCATTGGTGCGATTCTTTGTGATCAAGAATTTTTAGACGAAATAAAATTTATTGAACCTGATCATTGTGGGACTTGCACGGCTTGTGTTGATGCCTGTCCAACAGACGCTATTGATTATCAAACGAGAACTGTCGAAAGTGCTAAGTGTGTACCATATTTTACGATAGAGAAGTTTAAAGATGACTCGCTTCCGCCGCAAGGCTTTGATCAAATGGGAGAAATATTTGGCTGTGATATTTGTCAGGATGTTTGTCCATGGAATAAAAAAATTCTCTTAAGGCAGGACGATATGAATGAGAAGATTAATTCATTTATTCAACATCATTTTTTAGAAAAGTCACCAGAGGAAATGATGGGGCACCTTGAGGGTTTATCAAAAAAAGGCTACCGGAGAGAATTCAGTCGTACCTCTTTTGAGAGGACTGGCCGTGATGGAATATTAAAAAATCTAAAGTATAAAAAATGAGTGAGCACAAAAAAATTATAGTTGGAATAGCCGGAGCTTCAGGTTTTGTCGGCCGAAACCTTATCGAAGAATTACTTAAAATTGAAAACGTAGAAGTTATCGGTTTTTGCCGAGATTCGCGAGGTCAGCGATGGGCGGATAAGTTAACTTGGAGAAGTTGTGACTTGTATTCGCAGTTAGATGCAGATGCGAGTTTACGAGATGTCGATGTGGCCATTTATCTTGTTCATTCAATGCTTCCCAGCGCTCAACTCTCTCAAGGGCATTTTCAAGACTTTGATCTTATCATGGCCGATAATTTTCAGCGGGCCGCGAGAAAAATGGGCGTCAAAAAAATAATCTATCTTTCAGGTATAGTTCCAAAAGCAAAAAGATTGTCGAAACATTTGGAGAGTCGTCTAGAGGTTGAAGATACACTGCGCGCTTCGGGGATACCTTTGACTAGTTTTCGTTGTGGGATTATTGTGGGCCCGAATGGTTCAAGTTTTGAAATGATGTTAAAGCTTGTCCGTCGATTACCCGTGATGGTGTGCCCTTCATGGACTGAATCTCTTTGCCAGCCTGTCGATTTGGCCAACGTTATTAATTATATTTCAAAATCAGTTTACTCTAATGAATTTGATGGCCAAGTCGTCAATCTTGTCGGCCCTGAAGTTATCCCTTATGTTGATATGCTTAAAAAAACAGGAGAATTTCTAAATAAAAGTGTACCTATTATTAAATCTCCTTATTTTTCTCCAGGCCTTTCGACTCTTTGGGTAACAATGATCACAGGTGCGCCAAAAAATCTTGTTGCGCCACTAGTTAAAAGTTTGAAATACGATATGACGGTAGAAAACAGTGGGCCGGTAGATCGTAACGTTATTGGCGATAAAACTTTTGATCAGTCGCTTGATGAGTCATTTGAGTGGTTAGGCAAGAAAAAGTATGCCAAGCATGAACGTATTTATCGCCCGCAAATTAATTCGGAAGAAGTGAGAAGTATTCAGCGATTTATTTTGCCAGAAGGTAAAAATGCTCACTGGGTCGCTCAGGAGTACATGCGGTGGTTACCAAAGTTTTTAAGCTTTTTTGTTTTTAAAGTTGAAATTAAAGATGAGCATTTATTTTTCAAATTATTTAATACCTTTAATTTGCTTGTTTTAAAATTTAGTAATGAACGAAGTAATAAGTCCCGTCAGCTTTTTTACATTGCTGGTGGTTTGCTGGCCAGTTACTCCGGTCGAGGGCGACTTGAGTTTCGCGAAACGTGGGATAAAAAATATATTCTCGCTGGCATTCACGAGTTTCGACCTTCTATACCATGGTTTATTTATCGTTATACTCAAGCGATTTTACATTTAGTCGTTATGACATTTTTTGGAAGACATTTATGGAAGATTCATCAAAAAAATCAAAAATAATAGATAGCGCGCCTGGCTTTCTTAAAGATATTCTCCCTTATATTTCACCGCGGGTTTTTGATTTAATTGATATTCCTACGGTGGTCTTAAATATGGGAAAGATTTCCTACCAATATATGTTCTCCAAAGGAATTGAACGGGGAAAGTCTGGTCTGGAAAAATTTCTTCCATCAGTAATTAGCTTTTCGGCAATTGATGGTGATGCACTTTCAACTAAAGAAAAGGGTGAAGCGATTCTTGAGCTTTACTTTCTACAAGTCTTAGTAGGTAAAAAAATTTTTTTAGATTTAAGACCAGGAAGATTTAGGGAAGAGGCAGGTGGGCTGATTTGGTCTCCAAATGGTTTGCATTGTGATCTTAAAAATGATTTTCAGACAGGTCTAGTAAATTTGTATTCTGGTTTTTATCAAAATAATCAAGATTCTTATGAGAAAGGTTTAGCGCAAATAGGATTAATTTCTGAGGGCGATACGCAAGAGGAACGAGCGGAGATGATGCGTATTTTTAATGATCATTTTGGCGATGGAGATCAAGAAGCCGTGAAGTTTGAGATGAAGCATTTTGTCGATTCTTTTCATCAAATTTTCGATCGTATTTTTCATCAACATAAAAAACTTAGTGAGGACTTTGTCTATCTTGGTATCTATCTCGTTACCTTGTATTTACACCTTGAAAAAAATGGAGAGGCATTAAATGTACGCGCGGCATTTAATCGAGCCTACCAAAAAATTAAATAATTGGTTCAAAAATTTTAAATTAAATAATTTGTTGAACTATTTTTTTGACAAAAACTCCTGCATTTTCAGGTAAGTGATGGGGAAGTTTGGGGATAATATGTTTGGTTATCTCATTGGCGGTTTCTAGGTTGCTGGCAATTTGATGAATTCCCTTTTCGCCGCCGATGATAATGTCATCCTTGCCCGCAATAAGGTGAATTTTTTTATGTCTCGTTATTTCAGAACTTTTAGTTTGTGCAATCCATGGCAGCGCCACTTTTGGGTTTAAGTGTTTACTAACTAATTCTGATCGCAGGAGCATTGTGTCTTTAAAAAATGGGGTTTCAAAAAGATGGGGTTTATCAATGGGCAGAGAACCGAGCCCCACGCAAATAAGTTGATCGACAAACAAGGCGTCCTTTGAGTGAATGAGAGAGATCAGTGCACCAAGGGAGTGCCCTCCTGTGATTGCCTTTGTTATTTTTGGGAGTTCATTTCTTATTATTTTAAAAGATTCATCGAAAAGTAGCGGCGCTTCTTGTTTAAATATCTCGAATGAGGGGATGTCATTGTATTGTCCGAGGAAATGACCAGGTAAGTCAAAAATGATTGTTGGTAGGGAGAGGTCCATCATTTTTTGCGGCCATGTGAGGATGCTACCTTTATGGCTAGTGTAGCCATGTGTAAAAATACAGCAGTTGGTGCCAGTGGTTTCTTCGGGAATAAAAAATAGCGCGTGAGTTTTTAGGTTTTTTGTTTCAAGAGTAATTTTTTTGATTTCTTTGAGCATAGGTTAACTATAGACGAGTTTTCTAAAAAAATAACCGATTAAGTTTATTGACGAATACATTTAACTCATTTAAATTGCTCCTACTGAAATCGTCGCCCTGATAGCTCAGTTGGTAGAGCAAAGGACTGAAAATCCTTGTGTCGGTGGTTCGAGTCCGCCTCGGGGCACCATTCAGTAATTTAAAAAAGCCGAATCGAATGATTCGGCTTTTTTCTTTTGGAGGCGTCATTTGCCAGAAAGGCAAAGCGACAATTTGACTTTGTTCCGAACATCGAAAAATCACAAAAAAACCACTTATTTTATTTTAAATTTGCCCAGTTTTTAAATTCTCTTATTCCAGAAAAAGAATCATCAATGGTATGCGTAAGCAGTTGAAATTATTTAAAGGGTGGTAGTAAAATTTTTATCAAATTTATCCGATATAAAGTAATAAATATCGGATTTAAAACGGAGTTATACACCACGGCTTTCGGAGTTATGATAATATCCAGTATTTTTAAAAATCATTATTTCCATAGCACTTTTTCTTTTATTTACTGCTTGCGGCCTAGAAAGTGAAACAGTTGACTCTCAAGCGTCGAGAAGAGATTAAAATACATCTGCAAAAGTTACAGGTGTACAACTACTCATTGATGTAGATGGTGATGGATTTTCCAATGTCGAAGACTGCGATAAGCTTCAAATACGATAGCAAAACCAACATTTTAACTAATGAGCTCGACGTCCATGAGCGATTCATACAAAAAACATGCGCACTGTTTATCGCCTCAGGAAGATCATGTCTTGAAGTTGTTTGGGCCAACAATCTTTGGAATGATGACCTTTATGCAATCGATACAGTAATTCATTCTCAGCTGATGGAACAAGCCAAGGAGCATACGACGGGAATCGTTTTTTGGAATATGCTTAATAATTTGCACAATCCGACGAAGGGAATGATGGCAGAGCGTGATGTTTTAGACCCAAATGATTTTGATGTTTCTGCATACATGCAAATGGAGATTTGAACAGGGAGGTAATCTAGAAAGCAGCTCATTTTATCGCCGTCTTTATATAAATGGTGATTTGAAAATAGAAGAGGAGTTATTAGAAGATTCGCAAGGAAATGTCATTGATTTGGCGAATGCGACGTTTCAGTCTGGATATGAGACAGGAGCAGAGAAACTCTATAATTGTATCGTCGCTTGAACATGTCTAGGTGCTATTTGAAAATTTGTATCATACAATATTGAAATGAAATTAATCACTGCCTTACTATTTGTACTTATTGCCACGTCTATTCATGCGAAAACTATTTTGTTTTTAGGAGACTCTTTAACTGAAGGTTATGGTGTCGCCAGAGATAAAGCCTATCCTAAAATAATTGAACAAAAACTAAGGCAAGATGGGAAGGTTACTGGCCTTAAATTATTAAATGGATCCATTTCAGGATCTACCTCAGCGAGTGCTTATAAAAGGTTGCGCTTCTTTTTAAAGGCAAAACCAGATATTCTTGTTCTAGCACTTGGTGCCAATGACGGGCTTCGTGGGATCAAAACAGAAGTCACTTACGAACATTTGAAAAAAACAATCAAATTGGCGCTTGAACATAAAATTAAAGTTTTACTCTGCGGAGTGAGAGTGCCACCAAATTATGGAAAAGAATATCACGAAAAATTTGTATCTATTTTTACAAGGCTCCAAAAAGAATTTAATCTTCCTTTTGTGCCTCGAATACTAGAAGGTGTTGCAGGTGTTCCGGAATTAAACCAAGCAGATGGAATTCACCCGAATGAGAAAGGTCATGAAGTTCTCGCGCGAACCGTCCACGCAAAATTGAAGGAGATCCTTTAATGTATCAATTAAATGAAGTAACAAAAAGCTACGTGCAAGGAGATTCAAAGATCGACGTTCTCAAAGGTATCGATTTTAATATATCAAGAGGTGATTCTGTTAGTATTATCGGCCAATCAGGTTCAGGAAAGAGTACGCTTTTGTCTATTTTATCAGGGCTTGAATCTTTGGATTCAGGAACAATTTTATTTGAGGGTAAAGATTTATCTCATTCAAGTGAGGACTCATTAACTTCTTTTCGAGCAGAAAACTTAGGAATTGTTTTTCAGCATTTTCATTTAGTGCCTCATTTAACAGCGCTTGAAAATATTTTATTACCTCTAGAAATTCTAGGAATCGATGATGAGAGGTGGGGGGTAGATATGCTTAATCGAATTGGATTAGGTAATCGTGCTACTCATTTTCCTGCACAGCTGAGCGGGGGAGAAATGCAGAGAGTTGCCGTTGGCCGAGCGCTGATCTCAAGGCCTAAAATAATCTTAGCGGATGAACCCAGTGGCAATCTAGATTACAAAAACGCGCAGGTTGTAACCGATTTAATGTTTAACTTAACAAAAGAAGATAAGACTGCCTTAATTTTGGTTACTCATGACCAAGGACTAGCAAATCTGTGTGAGCGCCAGTTAACTCTATTTAATGGAATACTTAGCGAAGGTATAAAATGAGAAAAAAGCTACTTGCACGGCTTTTTTATCGTGACCTCATACGTGATCGTTTTTTTCTCTTCTTTTTCGTTTTGAACTTATCAATTTCTCTTACTGGATTGGTTGGATTAGAAAACTTTAAAGCCGCATTCTCAAATTCCATTTCTAGACGTGCAAAGGAAATAGCGGGTAGTGATCTTTCAGTATCAGGTAGAAGGGCCTTGCCTGATGAAAAGTTAAGTATCTTATTGAAAGAACTTAAGCCTCTCGCTTACTCAAGGAAAGTCAGTTTTTTTTCAATGGGAAGATCTGCCGTAAACTCCAAGCTCGTTCGGGTAAAGGAGTTTGATAAAAACTTTCCATATTATGGTTCTCGTAATTATTATCCAGAGACCAGCTCATTAAAGCATGATGAAGTTATTCTTTACTCGTCAACGTTGAAAATTTTTGATCTTAAGGTCGGTGATGAAATCATTATTGGCAGTAAAACATTTAAAGTCGCTTCAGAAGTCCTGGCCGACTCATCTGAGACCTTCGACATGGGGCAAATAGCTCCTAAGGTTTTGATCTCAAAAGAGGGAATTGAATGGGGGGAGTTTTTATCTAAAGGAAGTACTTCTTTTCATTCTATTTATTTTAAAACGAGAGCATCAATCAATGAAAAAGATAAAAATAAAATTATTGATTTAATTGATGATAACAGCATACGTGTACGAACAATGGATGATACTTCTGGCCAAGTCGGGCGAGTGTTGCAATATTTAAGTGACTTTTTGGGGATTGTTTCTATTGTCGCGTTACTACTTTCCCTCGTTGGTGGCTTCTATCTCTATCTGAGTTTTATTTTAAAAAAAAGAAAATCAATATCTATTTATAAATCAGTTGGTTTATCACTAAGGCAAATTAAAAATGGGTTGTTTTTCCAGTGCTTGATAGTTGCGTTTATGAGTTTCTGCTTATCTTTACTTGGAAGTTATCTTATTAATAAAATCGGTTCTTATTTAATAGCTCCATATTTATCACAATCACTAGATATAGGACTATCCCTAAATGGAGTAATAATTGCTATCATTGTCCTTATTATAGTTTTTGTTGTTCTTCTTAAACCGCTTATTGGCTCTGTGCTAAATCAAAAAGCGAGCTCACTTTTTCAAGAATCGCTCTCGTTAGATATATTCAAAAATAGTTTTAACTATTTGACGCATGTTCAATTAGTATCAATCTTATTTTTTTTAACTTTTTGGCTGTCTGGAAGCTGGAAACTAAGTCTGGGTTTTATTGCCGCATTACTGTTGGGCGTTAGTGTTGTTTTATTATCTATTATTTTAATATTTAGATATTTTCCACACTTTAATTACTTTGAATTGAAAATGGCCATGAGATACTTAGAGCGAAAAAGACTAAGTACGATCAGTATTTTTATCTCTATATTTTTTGGTGTCTCCTTGATGAATCTTATTCCTGTTTTGGAGCAAAATATAAATGCAGAATTAAATGGTGTCGACAGCAAAAATTCTCCCGAATACTTTCTATTTGATATTCAAGAGGAACAGGTCGAGGATTTAGAAATTGCGTCAAAAGAAATGAAATTTAAGTTAATGAGTATTTCCCCAATGATTCGTTCGAGATTGATTAAAATAAATGGAGAGACGGTAAAAGTAGATAAAACTAAAGCATTGACTAGAGAAAAACAAAGAGCACAGCAATTTCAAAACCGAGGAGTTAATTTAAGCTATCGAGGGCATCTAAATCCTGGAGAGGAAGTAATTGGAGGAGTTTTTTCTCGGTATGATGGCGTTGGAGAAATACCTATAAGTCTTGAAACCAGATATATGGAGCGTATCGGAGTTAAACTTGGAGATCGTCTTACATTTGATATTTTAGGCCTTGAGTTTGATGGTGTTATTAAAAGCGAGAGGCAAGTGAAATGGACTAGTTTTCTTCCTAACTTCTTTATTCTTTTTCCAACAGGGGTTTTAGAAGATACTCCTAAAACATTTTTAGCTAGTGTGAAAATGAGTCAGAAAACATTACTATTCATGTCGGAAATGTCTGCAAAATTTCCAAATGTTAGTATTATTGATGTTAAAGATATTACCAATAAAGTGAGTCGGGTAATGTCTGAAATGAGCACTGCGCTTACTTTGATGAGTGTGCTTAGTATTGTTATTGGGCTTGTTATAATTACATCTCTTGTCGGCCATCAATTGATTGAACGAAAAAAAGATCTAACTCTCTATAAAATGATTGGATTAAAAAAACTCCGTATAAAAAGAATTATTTTTATTGAGTTTATTGGAGTGACCTTCTTTGCGAGCTCTCTAGGGACAATATTTGGTCAATTAATCGGGCAGATAATCTCTTATCAAATGTTTTATGCATTCGGAGATTTCGACTTGATGTCCGTTTTAAAAGTTAAACTCTTATTATTTATTTTTGTTTTTTCAATTATTGGATTAATTACGAAGAAAAATATTTAAAATATATTCTCACTATTCATTCAAAAATAAAGAATTAGCTGCTTGAACCGATCAGATGAGAAAGTTTTAAAGGAGTTATTATCAATACGAAAGTTATTTTGACATTATTATGCATTTTTCCTGCTTCTGCCTATGCATACCTTGATCCAGGGACAGGGGCGATGATTATTCAAGCCGTTGTTGCTGTTTTTGCTGGAATTGCTTTTTTTGTGAAATCGAATTGGCAAAAAATTAGAGGCCTAAAGAGTGGCGAAAATAAGCTAGATCAAGAGTCTGATTCATCTGAGGTAAAAGATGATAGCGATGAAACGATTAATAAAGCGTCCTAGATATGAAGTGGATAATAGAGATATTTGCTGCCCTCGGTGGATATTTCAAGTTTAATTCAATAATTGATAAAGGTGTTGTTGTTTATTTCGAAGGAACCCAAGATGTTCCTCATTTACTTCCTGTTGTTAATTGCCTAAAGCAGAGTAACCAAAAAGTAACAGTCGTCGCTTCGGAAGAATTAAGTGAGATCGATCATCTCTTTATTGGAAGTGGGTTTTTTAGAATTCTTTTTTTTCAATTATTGGATTGTGAAATTATATTGATGACAATGCCAGACTTAGAGCGATTGCATATTAAACGCTCTAAAAATTCAGTGAAATATGCTTATGTATTTCATTCATTAAGTAGCAGTCATACAATATATCATGAAGAAGCTTTTGATGCTTATGATATTATTTTTGCTGCTGGTAAGCATCACGTGACTGAAATTGAAAAAAGAGAGAAATTAAAAAACCTCAAATCAAAAATAATTATTGAAGGTGGATATCCAAGAATTGATTCAATTATTTCAAGTATGCCAGAGACCTTACCTGCTCCTAATACAATTACGATCGCACCAACATGGGGGAGTGGTTCCCTTTTAGAGCATGAAAAAAATATGGATATACTGAAAGCATTAATAGATACTGGTTATCATATCTGTTTGCGCATTCATCCGATGACAAAACGACACCACCCTCAATTAATAGAAGATTTAAAAAAGAGATTTGGCACCAAAAAAACATTTAATATTGTGGAGAATATGAGTGACAAAAATAGTCTTTATGAGTCTTTCATGATGGTCTCTGATTGGAGTGGTGCCGCATTTGACTTTTCTCTCACTCAAAAGAGACCGGTATTATTTATCAATACTCCACAAAAAATTAACAACCCAAATTTTCAAAAGATAGAATTACCGGCGGCTGAAGATGAAATTAGAAATCATTTAGGAAGAGTAATTGAGCTAGAGGATTTAAGAAATATTAAATCAATAGTTAATGACTTTCAATCTAACAAAGAGCAATGGAAACAACGTATAGATCAGCTTGGTAATGAATTCGTATTTAATTTGGGGTGCAGTGCTGAAAAAATAGCAAATGAAATAATGAGGTTGAAATGATCTTGAAGACTAAGGCTGAAACACTTCTTGAGCTTCAAGATAAATTAGAATCAGCAAAAGTTTTGCCAATTTTCCTAATCAGAGCGAAAGACTGGACAAAAAATAGAGATAAGATTATGCAAACAATATCTCAAGAGAGCTGGTCTAAAGAAAAACTAATTGTCAGAAGTTCAGCTTTAAATGAAGACAGTGAAACCGAGTCCATGGCCGGAAAATACGAATCTATTCTCAATGTTGATATTAAGGTGAATTTAAGTGATGCTGTTGATGAGGTATTTAAATCCTTTGGCGAATATAATGGCGATGATATATGTTTTATTCAACCAATGTTACCAAAAGTAAAAAGATCAGGGGTTTGCTTTACGAGAGATCCATCAAACTCTGCTCACTATTATGTCATTAACTTTGATGATACAAGTGGAAAAACGGATACTGTTACGGGGGGCACGGCCGGCGATTTGAAAACACTACTTGTTGCGAAGACAATCAGTGGGACATCAAAAGAGAAATGGGTGAATTCATTAATTAATTTATGCCGCGAGCTTGAAAAAAAGTATGTAACTCACAATTTAGATATAGAATTTGGGTTTGATGAGAATGAGAGCTTATATTTGTTTCAAGTGCGTCCACTTATTTTAAAGACTTGTGAAGAAATAAGTCTTGAAAAACAGCATACTATTTTAAGACAAATTAAAAATAAAGTGGCTTCATTATCTAAGCCTTTTCCCTATCTCGCCGGTAAAAAATCAATACTTGGAGTAATGCCAGATTGGAATCCTGCCGAAATTATTGGTGTTCGTCCCCGGCCGTTTGCACTTTCTTTGTATAAGGAATTTATCACAGATAGCGTGTGGGCCGAGTCTCGGAGCCGTTATGGATATCGAAACCTAAAAGGATTTCCGTTGCTCATCGATCTCGGGGGGATTCCATTCATCGATGTACGTGCTAGTTTCAATTCCTTTGTACCGAAGTCTCTAGATAAAAAAATAGCGGATAAACTAATTGAATATTACATCACTCAGCTAGAAAAAGATCCACGAAATCATGACAAGGTTGAATTTGAGGTTATTTTTTCTTGTTATACATTTGATCTTGATAAAAGGTTAAGAGTGTTATTGAAAAATGGATTCTCGAAAGGCGAGATTACTGAAATAAAGAAGTCTCTACTTGATTTAACTAATAATGTTATTCAAGCTCAAAGTGGTATGTGGAAACAGGATGAGTTACTCATCTCGGAGCTTATTGAGAGACAGACAGAGATTTTAAACTCTGGACTTAATGAAATTGAAAAAATGTATTGGTTGACGGAAGATTGTAAACGGTATGGCACTTTGCCTTTTGCTGGTTTGGCCCGTGCAGGCTTTATTGCTGTGACGATGCTTAAGAGTCTCGTTCGAGAGGGTTTTTTAGAAGAAACTGATTACCATGATTTTTTAAATTCTCTCGAGGTTGTAAACTCTCAAATGGCAAATGATCTTCAATGTGTTGATAAAAAAGACTTTCTGAAAAAGTATGGACATTTGCGTCCTGGTACTTATGATATTTTATCCGATAGATATGATCAGTCTCCAGATAAATACTTTACATTTGGAAAACGAAAAGACCCTAGTGAAATAAAAAATAATAAAGCCTCTTTTGGTTTGAGCTTGGAAAAAATGAATAAAATAAAGGAAATGATAGAGGAACATCAGATAGATCAGGATGTTGTTGATCTATTTAATTTCTTTAAGGGTGCAATTGAAGGCCGTGAATACTCAAAGTTTATCTTTACTAAAAGTCTCTCCGAGGTAATGAGATTATTTGAATCTCTTGGGGAAAAATTTAATTTTTCAAAAGATGATATCAGTTATGCTGATATTTCAATTGTTAAAAGGCTTTATTCATCAACTGAAAGATACGTTCCAAGTATGAATGATTCAATCATGCGGGGGAAAAAAAGATATTCACTTGTTACTCAAAATACGACCCTTCCTCCATTGATTGTGTCTCCTGAGGACGTTGAGATTTTTTATCTTCCAGAGGAAGAGCCTAATTACATTACGTTGAAAAAAACGACCTCTGAAATCATTAACATTGTAGAAGGTGATAAAATAAAACTTAGAGGGAAAATATTGATGATTCCTAACGCTGACCCTGGCTTTGACTGGATTTTTACCCATGAAATATCGGGGTTTATCACAATGTATGGTGGAGTCAACTCTCATATGGCCATTAGAGCGCAAGAGCTGGGGATCCCTGCTGTTATAGGAGCTGGTGAGTTGTTATATAAAAGATGGGAAAAAGCGCACACCTTAAGTATTGATTGTGCTAATAAACAAGTGCAAATTATCAAATGAAAATATTCGTCACCCAGAGAATAGATTTATTTGGAAACTATAATGAACGCCGCGATTCAATTGATTTGAAATGGTATGAGTTTTTTGAAAATATAGGTATTACACCCATACTTGTTCCAAATAATTTAGAAATGGCCCAAGATTTATTTTCAACGGTAAATTGCTCTGGATTGCTTCTCACCGGTGGAAATACACTGGCCCATCTTGATGGTGGAGATGCCCCAGAACGAGATGAAGTTGAAAGGTTTCTTCTTCGTGAATTCCTTCAAAAGAAGATGCCTGTTATCGGAGTTTGCCGTGGTTTCCATATGATACAGCATTATTTTGGTGGCCCTATCGAAAAAATTAATGGCTACTCGAATGCTCTTCACACTTGTGATTTTACTGATCAAACATCTCGGAGAGTGACGACCCATTGTAATTATGGTTTCTACAAAACACCTCTAACGATCAGTGGGATTGATGAAAACGGAGTCATCATGAGTCTTGAAAATAAAAGTAAAAATATTTACGGGCAACTGTGGCACCCTGAACGCGATGTGAATAAATCAGAGCAAGATGTGAAGAAGTTTAAAATTATATTTGGAGTAAATGAATGAATAAGGCAATTATATTGGCGGCCGGTAGAGGAAGTCGAATGCGTCCCTTTACAGACAGGCTTCCAAAGTGTCGGACAAAATTTTTTGGAAAAGAGCTCATCGAGTGGCAGTTAAAAGCATTGAGAGAAAATGGTTTTGATCAAGACTCTATTGGACTTATTAGAGGATACTTGAAAGAGACTTTTGATTTTAATTTGCAATATTTTGAAAACCCTATTTGGGCAAATAGTAACATGGTTAGGACGTTGACTTTTGCTAGTGAGTGGGCAAAAGAGAGCAATACAGTAATTTCTTATGCAGATATTGTCTATTCCTCCAGAGATATTCAGAACCTAATTGAAAATTCTAACAGCGATATAAATATTCTTTACGACCCTAACTGGGAGAAGCTGTGGAGAATGCGTTTTGATAATCCTCTCGATGATGCAGAAACATTTATTCATGATGGAAAAAAATTAATAAGTATCGGTGAAAAGGCAGGCAATATCTCTGAAATTCAAGGCCAATATATGGGGCTACTTTACTTCACTCCTAAGGGGTGGGATGTTTTTAATGATTTTGTTGCAACCAAGTCAGAAGAGGAAATTAATAATACTGACTGTACAACTTTATTGCGTAGCCTAATTTCGATGGGGGTCGATGTCGGAATTGTACCAGCTAGAGACAAGTGGTATGAATTCGATAGTGAGAGTGATTTAAATATCTATTTAGAAAAGTTTACAGCAAGTGAAATTTTCTAAACTAAAGAACTGTTTTGATATAGAAAATAATATTCCCATTGAGATCGTAAGCTGCTTCTAAATATTTTAAACCTATACCGTTAACATCCTCGGGGAGAGGTATTTCTTCCTCAATAATCATTCCTGCACTTTCATTATTAACTTCTACAAGTTTTTCTCGTGCTGCCTCATGAACACTTTCTGAAGCAAAGTTAATATATTGTGGTGCTACGAACGCAGTTTCTGGATAAATTCGGTTAAATTTTAAACCCACTTTTCCTTTTGGTGAAACAACGAGCTCTAATCCGAGCTCAAAGCGCACAACGATAGGGGAGTTTATCGCGTAGCCGCTAATTTGATACCAGCCATAGTCAGGGTTCTCAACGACATTAACAACTAGTCTTATTTGTTTTTCATTTTTATTAATTTTGGCGTAAGGACATCCAGCTATTTCAATTGTTTCGTCGCCGAGATTAATGTTTTTTAAATAACCACGATCACAACTTATTTTTAGATATTGATTAATAAGTCCAATATCAATAGCGGCTGCAACGTCATAATTATTTTGATTTATATACCTAGTCGATATTTTGTTTTTTGCCCTCTTGCCAGGAGATAGAAAGTTTCCTCTTTCTTTCTGTCCGTCTTCCATAAAAGCATTCATCTGGAAACGAAAATGTCCATCGACTACTTCAAATTGATTCAGTTTCATTCCTAAAATTGCCGAATCAGGATAGTGTTCAATTTGACCATGAGATGAGTAACTCTCATCTTCCATATTTGGATTAAATAAAATAGGAATATTTATAAAGTCTCGATAACCTTTTCCCAAACTCCCGGCCAATGTTTCTTGAATTTTTTCAGGAGCTTCATTGAGAAGATAATCGTCTAAGTTTTCTTGAATGCCCTTAATTAGATTTGGTATTTCTCTTTTTAGTGTTTTTTCAACGACACTTGCACGCATGTATGAACTTCTGTTGTTTACCGTCACTTTTATTCGAGGTAGTATTAGCGGTGCATTCCAGCCCGCGAGAAGATTTAGTGAGGAGACGTTTGATTCTATTGGCCGGACATTAAATTCAACTTGATTTCCGAATGAGCTCTTTTTGATTACAACAGGTATTATAAGTTCGAGAGGTGGGCCATTGTTTTCATCGAGTTTTAAGAAAAATTTGTCACCGCCAATCTCACCGATGAAAGGATGCTGATGGTCCTCAATTCTAAGGCTAGAAATATCAAGATTAATCCTGTTTGCCTCTAGGATAAAGACCGCGGTTACTGTGTTGGCATCTTCATGTCCAATGATTCTTACTCCAAATTTTTTCCAATTGGCAGTCAGGTCTAAACCAGTTGCCTTTACTTCCAAGTCGTGATTATTTCTAATTCTTATTCCACTGAAAAACTTACGAAATTGATACCTTAATGATTTTATGCTGGAGAGTATAGAGGGATTCGTTACAATTTCCTCAAGTGGCTTAACTCCTGTTCGTTGTCCTATTTCATGAATGTAGTATGAAGATGGTGAGTAACCGTGACGATCAAAAAGGGAGTCTAGGTTTCCTTCAAAAAACCTTAATAATCTCGGAGCAACATAAATATCAATACCTGGGTTTAAATTAAAATCAAATCGATCATAAGGATGGTTTGTTGAAGCACTCACATTATTATTAAAAATGCTGGCCATCAGGAGTAGCTGAAAAATCATTGTTTTCATTGCTCTTTGTGGAGTCACTTGCATATGTAATTTTCCTTCATTGAGAGTGGTGGTCACGTGTACCGCGCGTGTGAATACTAGCAGTATGCTAACAACGCGTGGCGCAAAGTGTAAAACTTACATGATTTGGCGTGTATAAAGTCTCGTAAAAACAATGCCTTACCCTTAAAACGTAGTCGAATGAGAATTGAAGCCGCTCGAGAAGTCTTTGTGGGGGTGAGGGATACAATGGAGGTCCTACTGTGTATTTATTACAACTTCTCAGGTCTATCCTTAAGCATATTTCTGAACATGTTATGCTGGTTTAAATTTAGAAGTAGGAGAATTATGAAGATATTTACTTTATCAGTTTTTATTTTAACGTTTAGTTTTAGTGCTTTTTCAAACTGGTGCACCAAAAGTTATCGTTATGAAAATTTTTGGATTGCTGCTGCAGGCGAAATGGGTGAAAAAGTTCAAAAGAATACATTTCTTGATGAAATGTGCTGGAGGCTCGGAGCAAGCTACGGAAAAAACTTAATCAAAGATCAAAGTCGCAACCTTTCTGCATGTCAGAATGCTTTTAAGAATGGAAAGGAAGACGGACTAAATGGAGTTACACAAAATTCCGATTTCCCAACCGCTTGTTATGATGCTGGTGTTCGTTACGGGATATCTTCACTTATATCAGCGGCGCGATTAGGAAGGAACGTGAACTCCTCATCAAATTGCGTAAAGGCTTATAAAGTGGGTTATAGCGATGGCAAATCAGACATTGTTGCGCAACCAAATGTCGGTAAAGTTGAGCACAATTGCTACATGGGTGGATTTCAAGACGGAATGTTATTTCGCGACTTGCTTTAATCCAGGGTATTTTTTGTAATAAATTAAAACAAGAATACACAAAAGGTTTAAAAAATAGTTTATCAGCCGGGGGAGGGCCATGGTTTTTACTTCATATACAAGTAGGCCAATTTCTCCTCCAAGCCATAATAAAAGCATGCCCCAACCGATATGGCAGACTTTTTCTTGATAAGATTTAACGGCTTCAGGTATGGAGCAAATACTCAGCATAATACCACCGATAAATCCAAAACTCTCGATCACTAAATCATTCATTTAACAACAATTCCTTAAGCGTATTATTATCTTCTGAAGATAGATGAGATAACCATTTTCCTTCAGGATATAGAACGGCATTTACTCCCGTTTTGCATTTTCCCAGGCAGCCACTTTTATTTACACGTATGCTCTTATCTGGCGCATGTTCACGAGTAAACTGCTTGAGCTCTTTTTGGAGTTCAAGCCCAATATTTTCTTCTCCGTTTTGCCCTTTGCACGAGGTACAAATAAATAAATGTTTCTTTATCTCCATTGCTAAGTCCCTTTTTTGTATTCGATCTGTGATAGGTCGATACCTCCACGGCGTTGTGATAGGTCGATACCTCCACAGCGTTGTGATAGGTCGATACCTCCACTTTATCTTTTCGTAAATAAAAATCAAAAGTTTGTTAAAATTTAAGTAATTATTTTCAGGGGTAATTTAGATGAGTGGAGCTTATTGGAGAAAGTGTGGGACGTGCAAAAAAGAAATCAATTGGGGAAGTACATATCAGCAATGCAGTGTCTCTTCATGTCGAAAGTTTGCGTATTGCTCGGTCGATTGTTGGGCCGTGCATGATTCAGTAATGGGGCATATGAGTGCTGCGGCGACAGAGGAGAGAGCGCCAAATAAAGACTCAGAAAATGCACCTAGGAGGCGGTTAATTGTTAGTAATTCTCCTTCTTTATCAAGTAATTCAGTAGGTGAGACAAGAGCAGGTGTTGATCTAGATGTGCTGATCGTCGCCTCCAAGTTGAAAAAGTATGTGAAAGATCGCCATGACCTCAATACTTCGGGTAATGTCATGGATAGGCTTAGTGAGCTTGTTCGAGATTTAGTTGATGAGGCGGTCATTCGAGCACGTCAAGAGGGACGAAAAACGTTAATGGACCGAGACTTTTTGTAAAAAAAAAGGCACCTACAATGAGGTGCCTGAATTATTAAGTATTTTAACTTATTCTATTGTCTTGGCGCCCGAGGAGCTCTTGGTGTTCTCGGTGCTGGAACTCCAGGAGTAACAGTAGGCATACCTGGAACGATAACAGGAGTAACAGAAATACATACGTTACCTAGATCAAATGCTGTACGGGCATTAAGGTTTACATTTGTATCGACA
>JAURQB010000018.1 GCA_030836365.1 Bdellovibrionota bacterium
CACGGAAGAAAGTGGCGAGCTGAATGGGATGGTGTTGGAAGAAACTACACCGCTGAAGGTGATGTCGTCGCAGGCTCACAACGTGGTGGCCACATCGAAATTGTTACACCGAAATTTAATCCAACTTATGAAGATATGGTTGCTGTTTATCGAGCAATGGAGAGTGAAGGTGTTATTCCTAGTCTTCGAGCAGGTGGTGGCCACATCAATATTGACCTTGCTCCATTTGAAGGAAAACCAAGAGAGCTGGCGAGATTTTTATCAATCTTTCACGAGCACCGAGGAATTCTTAGTTTCATGTTTCAAAACATTAATCGTGGAGCAGCAGCTGAGGCCGTAGAAGTTTCAGAAAAACTAAGAAGAGAGTTACGTAACTTTAGTGGAACGGAAACGGAACTAAAGCAACTTCTCTATAATGAAAGATATTTTAATCAACGCGTAGGTAGAAAAACGCGAAACATGCAAGTTGATATGAGTGCCTATTTTCAAGATATCATTCCGGCACGCTATATTCATGAAGATTTTGATATGAAAAACCCAACGGATCCTTGGCGTGAGCAATTCAGAGTGGAGCCGCATATTAGAAAAATGGAAATGAGAATGTTTGATGCACCTTTAGATGCATTTGAATCCTCCATGCAAATAAAAGTCGTGAGAGCATTAATGAATGCTGCTCTAAATGAAACAACTTCAGTAAGAGGTACGGTTCAAACGGTTGATCACTTGGCTTACGCAAATAATTATGAAATGGCCGAAGCTCATCTTGAAAAACTATGTGAGGCCTTAGGTCTAAACGCAAAAGATTTTAAATTTTTCACGGCGCGGGCAGCTGTCCAAGCGAAGCAAGCTTCAAGTGGAAGGTTTTTTCGAACTTACCAAGACAAGATTGAACTTTATGGTTGGAAACAATCTACTAACGGCTGGGGTGAAGCATTAAGTAATCAACGCACAAGTAGTCGCTCCATTGGCAGTGAAGGAAGGCTTTGGAAAGGACAAGAGTCAGAAATTTCTCGAGAGTTTAGAGAGGTTCGAGTAGAAGCAGCAAGGCAAGCTGATAATGCTCGAAGTAATCACACTCCTTCGAGTGACACAAGACCAGCACTTCAAATAGGTGTTAACTGTAGACAAGTTTTTGGACTATAAGAATAGATTAGATTTTTGGATGATAAAAAAATATTTTTTAGGAGAATGAAAAAATGAAAATGTTAAAGAATTTACTAATTGTTTTAAGCTTAATGCTTGTAAGCATCAATGTATTCGCATCAAAGGCGCGATCACGAATGATGGTTGATCGAATTAAAGAAGATATTCGTGCCGGAAGAAGAACCACGACTAGAGACGTTGATATTGCTCAACGAAACTTTGAACTAGAAGTCGGAAGAAAGCTTAGAGGTTCTCGTTACACTAACCTTGAGATGAACACTAATCAGGTTCGTAAATATGTTGAAAGGTATGCGAAAACGCCAGTCGAATCAGAAGCTGTTTATGACTTAATTAGATCAATTACAGCGCGTGGTGGAGAAGTAATTCCAGCTAGTCAAAAAGCAACAGCAGAACTAATGGGTGTTGCAATGAAGTTAAATGAAAGAGGTGAATTTGTTTTATCTCCAAGAGATATTTTAGAAATTGACCGTCACTGGACAGTGGGTGAGCGACAAGTTTTAACCGATGTTATGGTTGAGGCCCAGTCAATCATCGAGCAAAATCCAGGTAAAACTGTTACTCAAGCTTTTGAGGAAGCACTTGCTAACAGAGGAATGCTTGAGCAATTTAAAAGACGGTGTGGAAAGTAATTAATTAGTCAATATTAGTGCTGCTCTTGGGGGGCGGGAGTGGCACTTACTTATTTATAGGTGAAAAAATGAAAAAGAAACTTAAGTCCCTTATGTTATTATCTCTTAGTGCGATTTTGGTACTAGGAAATCTAACTTTCGCTCAAAGTCCTGATGGTTTTCCGACTAATGAGCAACTTGAGCGTATGTCTCCTAGTTCACGACAAGCTCTTCTAGATTTTATATCCGAGCGAGAAGCGCAAAAGGCTTCGGAAAATCCAAAAGAATTTAACCGACAAATTGAAGATATCTCAGTGATGCGTGCCGCTGGTGCTATGACTGGAGAGATGGCCAAGTTTTATATGGCCGTCGCTTTTCTTGAGTATTCAAGATGTTTAAAGTCGGGAGACAGTGTTGCTTGTACGCAGTTTATCGATAGTATGAAAGATCCTGTTGGGCACATTGGATTTGCTATCTTTATGAAAGCTAATCATATGACAATAGATCTGGCACAGGTCATTTCTCGAGGAAAAATTAATCCGGGGATGGTGAGCTATCTTGGTCTTGCTGGCGGGATGATGGCCCAAACGGTCTTCCAGGATTTATATTATCACCCTCTCACGCAAGAGCTTTTTGCTAATGCAAAAATTAAAGATCCTGCTTTACGAGAAAAAAATAGAAAAGTTATTTTAAATAAAATGTGGAAGGCCGTCATAAGTGATAGTGGTTCATATTTAATCGAAAAAATTCCTCATGTTGCAGGTCTTCTTGGGGCAGCTTATTTATCCCATAAAACAATGGCATTGACTGGATGGACCTCTTCAAAATTTGGAAAGGTACTAACAAGGTTTAAGCCGACAAGTGGTGCTGGTAGAATGTTAATTACATTTGGCGAGCACATGGGTGCTTCAAAATCTGTAAGCGTAACAGCATCAAAAATTGTTTTTCGCTGGGCGGATGCTGCAATTGCAGCGAAACGATTTAAAAAGGGAGCAAGGCTTCTAAGACTAAACCCATATGTTGCGCTTGCAGGATACGCTGTTGATACAGTTGTCTTTTTAATGTGGGCACCTATTGTTGAGGATTTCCTTGTTCAAAAATGGGATCAAACGAAATCAAAAAAAGAAATTACAAAAACAAATAAGGCGCTTAATAAGGCAATCGTTGATGGTGAAACACCTGAAGAAGTCATGAAAAAAGCCAAGGCAATGGCCTCAGCTTTTGATCAATACCGTGAAACGATTATGCACAAAGCAAATAACACGAAAATGCGCCACTTAATGGAAATTAATAAAATTGATAAAAGTCTACATCGATTAATTATGTACTATACGTGGTTAATTAGCGGTGCTGATTTAAATGATCCTCTTTATGTTGCAAATGAAAGTTCTTGGCATGAAGATTTTATTGTTCACCAAATTAATGAGAAATCTGATCACATCGAGCATATGTTTTGTGCGGAATCGCCGGAAGACAGTGTTCTAAGAACGATTAGTTATCATGGAATTCCGATGCCAGGCTCTCATGATTTTACTTATCGTTTTGACGAAAACAGAAGTTACTATGAAAACACCATGGCGAATATGACATCTACACAACCGACAGGAGTTGTCTTTAAGAAACCTAGGGTTTTAGATTACCCATATACATGTGATATTGACATGAGAACGGTTGATGGAGATGTTGTTAACCTATGGACACACGATCGATATGAAGACGTTATTTGCCCTGTTTCAACTGACGGTGGAATTGATGATGTCGTTGTGAAGAAAAAGAAAATGCCAAGGCTTCATTGTCAATTGACGCTGACATGGTTTAGGTCACAAATTTTAAGAACTCAAGAATACAGGGGAAAAAACATATCTCTGCAGCTCGCACTTGCTTTTGATCAAAATATCGCGGTAATGATGCAAAAAGCTTGGGGGCAAAGAGACTTAATGATTATGAACTTTGAAAAATCTGTTAGGTCTGAGCTAATCGAGGGGCTGACTGGGCTTGAGGTGGAAGTTGATGAAGAAAACGACGCCGCAAACATTGTCGGTACTTCTTATGACTTTGATGGTGCAAACCCACTAGGTTTTATTCCTCATTTAATGTATGAAACAAACCTTTGGGGGCAGTATCTTGATGGGGCGTCTTCTGAATATGCTCCGATTTATAAAGAAATGATGAAGGTTAATAGGGCCAAGATAAAAACGGCGAGAGAGACGCTTGAGTTTATCAAGAAGCCTTACAAAAACAGAGTACGAGAAGTTGATACAGATATGTTTGAAGAGATTGAGCCAGGGGAGTGGCAGCTGATTATTCGAACGCTACGGGAGTATATTGTAAACTAATTTTAATTAGAATTTGCAAAAACAATAAAAGCCTCTTGAATAAGAGGCTTTTTTTTTGTTCGGACTAAATTTTTATCAAAGGGGGGACGATTGATTGGTATGATTAATTTTATTCACCCCTATCCTGCAGTCAGACCCTCTAATCAATTAAGACAGGCAAACGCTTCTGGTAGTGTTCCTGCGCAAGTAAGTTATTCAATTCAAGAAATTGATCGAGAGACAACGCTTTATCGAAATCCATCGATTATGGAAAGTGATGAGTCTTATCCTTTTTCAATTAAGATGGATCATAATGAAATTGCCAAAAGGCTTTTAGATAAAGTTGGATAGAAGTTAAAATCCGTATTTTTGGACAAAACGTCTGGAGCCATCAATCGAGATTCCATTTTCACCACTATATTGATTTAGTAAAATAGGAATACCAATTTTTCTTCCAGCAAAACCGAACTCAAATGGAGGGCGCTTAAAGCCATTGTCGAGTTCATTATAGTCGAGTACTCCATCGTGATTTTCATCAAAATGGGAAATAACTTTTCTGGCGGCATCATCACCACGAAGGTCCCCAATTAGTTTTAAAAGGTAGGGGTATAGCTCCCTCTCTTGAGAGGATAAATTTGAAGGGGCGCTCATTGGGACAGCATCAAAGTAGAGATCATCGAACTGAGATGTTCCTGAAGCATCTTGTAGATTATAATCTACACAAACGGCAAATGTTTGAGACCCAAATAATAAAATTAAAACAATAATAGATAACTTTTTCATCATGCCCGCTTTGGTACAAAATTAATGCCACTTTAAGAGTTGCTAAGTAGCTATTTATTGGCGAAGGAATGATTAAGTAGGTTTTCTATTGTCTAAATTTTAGACAATAAAAATTTACTTTAAAAAATAAACATGGAAGGGATAAGAACTTTTTGTTTTTATTAATTCTGTTTGATTGAAATGCTCTTTAAGAGTTTGCGTGTCAACAACCTCATCCTGCTCGTGAACTTGAATATGTTCATTGGGCAGAAGATCTTTATTGTTAATGAATTTATTTACTTCCTTAAATAAAAAATCATAAGCACTCACGGGAAGAGCGTCGTTTAGCCGCAAGTTTTTTGGTGAGTAACTAGGTATTTCCCAATGAGATGGAAGTAATTTTATTAACAATTTTAGGAATGAATAATATTTCGGAGGAGCTCCAGGAGATAGGTAAATAATTTTTTTAAACTTTTTACGCTCGGATTTGTTAACGTAATTTCTTAGTAAGATTCCTCCCATGGAGTGAGCAAAAATGGTGGTTTGTTGTTTTTTTGGGTGAGTTAATTTTAATAATTGATCAAAAAATTGTTGAGTGCTTTGTTGATTAAGCTCAGGCAATTGATGAGCTTGGCGATGCCCTGGCAACAACGGTGTTGTCAGAGAATAAGTTTTTTGAAGGTGCTCAAAATAAGGCGCGTAGGAGGCAGACTTTATATTTGCATTCAACCCATGAAGATAGACGGCATACTCTTGGGCGTGAGTGTGTGTGGTGATTAAAAATAAAACGATAAACGGTAAAAGATAATTCATTTACCTATTGTAATGGGGAAGTCATATTTGATAAATTTTTATCGAGGGTAAAAGTGATTTGATAAGTTTTTATTGAAGAGAAATTTGCTCAGTAGGGCTTGATGAAGACATCATTTCATTCAGGCTTTTTTTTTCACCTTGATCCAAAAGCGTTTTAAGATCTTCTGGGATTTCTACAGCACGATATTTTTTACCATTACTTGTTCTAATCCAATAACCATCAAGTAAATGATCATTAATCATCATTTTAATTGGCTTGATGGAAACGAGATGATCTTCATTAATCAATATCGGCGTCACATCAAAATCCATTTGTTGGTTAGAATCAGTCAGTATTTTAAAAAGCTTTAGTTTTCCCATGTAGAAGTTATACCAAATAAATGGATGCTAAAGGAAGAGGATGTAACATTTATATTAAAAAAATAAAAAAGGGGCCAAAAAGGCCCCTGAACTAGCTGTGTTTAGAGTAATCTTACTTCTCCACAATTGCCGTAATTCCCATACCTCCGGCCGTGCAGATCGAAATGAGGCATCGCCCTCCACCATTTTCATGCACAAGCTTGGCCGCACCGGCAAGAATTCTCGCGCCTGTGGCGGCAAATGGGTGTCCAAGGGCCACAGATCCGCCTTTGACGTTAAGTTTCGCGCGATCAATGGATCCCAGTGGCGCGCTTTTTCCTAAGCGCTCACGACAAAACGCCTCGCTCTCCCATGCTTTTAATGTACAAAGAACTTGCGCCGCAAATGCTTCGTGGATTTCATAAAAGTCAAAATCTTGCAGCGTTAGTCCTGCTTTATCGAGAAGCTGACTGACGGCGTATGCTGGCGCCATGAGCAGTCCTTCCTTGGTTTCATAATCAACCGCCGCTGACTGAACGTGAGTAATGTACGCCAGAGGCTCAAGCCCTTGCTCTTTAGCATATTCTTCCGAACCAAGTAAAACAGCAGCTGCACCATCTGTGAGGGGAGTTGAATTTCCGGCGGTCATGGTGCCACGCTCGCTTCGTTCAAAGCACGGTCTCAGTTTAGCGAGTTTTTCAATCGTTGTTCCTGGACGAATATTATCGTCTTTATCGGCGCCATTAAATGGAGCGACAAGATCATTGTACCAACCTTCTTCCCACGCAGTTGTCGCATTTTGATGACTGTAAAAAGCAAGTTCGTCTTGCTCGGCCTGAGTGAGTTTCCATTCTTGCGCCATGAGTTCGCAATGTTGGCCCATGGAGAGTCCTGTTCGTCCTTCAATAACGCTTGGAAGTTTAGGGATAACATCGCCAAACGTAAGGCCCGCAAAATTTTTGGCGCGATCAATAACAGTTTTACTTTTTGTCATTTGAACCAACCGTTGAGAGAGCTTATCACTTAACTCAATAGGAACATCACTACTGGTATCAGTTCCGGCGGCAATGGCCGAATCAATTTGGCCAAGAGCAATTTTATTGGCCAAGTTAGATGCCGCTTCAAGTGAAGTACCGCACGCCTTGACGCAATCAAATGCGTTCGTGCTCGGATTAAGTCCACTGGCCATCGCCGCTTCTCTTGCCAAAGAAAAATCTCGATTACGTTTTACGACTGCACCTGCGCTGATTTCACCGATGTGTTGATCTTTTAAACGATACTTATCAACTAAGCCTGTAACGGCAGCCGTCAGTAGTTCAAGATTGCCCAGGTGTTTATATTTTCCGACAGAGCGGCAAAAGGGAATACGACTGCCGCCTAGAATCGCGACTTTTCTAATTTCTTGCATGAAATTCTCCTTGTTGAGATTGGGTTTTTTCAATTTTAAATTCCCTTTTATTATGCCACAATCAGTCTGCATAAGTAGATACTTAATTTAATAAGAGGTTTAGATGAACCACGCGCTTTGGATTAAAAAGTTTGGGCCACCAGAAGTTTTGGAAATTGCAGAAAGTAAACTTTTAGCACCAGCTCGTGACGAGGTTCAGGTAAAAGTTCACTACTCAGGTATTAACTTTGCTGAAATCGTGATGCGCCAAGGTTTGTATCGAGACGCTCCCAAGGGAGAGTTTATTCCAGGTTATGAATTTAGCGGACAAGTGACTGCGGTCGGTGAAACCGTCAGCGAATTTAGCGTCGGGGATTATGTTTTTGGCGGTAGCCTCTTTAATGGACATCAACAATATGTAACGGTTCCTCAAGATTATTTGATGAAAGCATGGGATGGCTACTCGCTGGAAGAACTGGCCGCCTTACCGGTAAGTTTTATCACCGCTTACGCAGCGTTAATTGAAATGGCGGCGATTAAAGAGGGCGATGAGGTGCTTATCGATTGTGGTACCGGTGGGCTGGGTGTTCTTTGCTATAAGCTTTGTCATCTTGTCGGTGCTAAACCAACAGGGCTAACTAGCTCTCTTGAAAAGAAAGCATTCATCGAAAGTTTTGGTGCGACGGCCTTAACTCATCAAGAATTTTTATCCAATAGTAATCGCTACGATATGATTTTAAATTCCCAAGGTGGACGAACAATTCGTGATCACTACAAGCGACTCAACCAGTTTGGAAAAATTGTGTGCGTGGGAATAAGCGCTGGAATTGCTCCAGGTGGCCGCAACCTTTGGCAGGTGTTGAAAACGGTGTTCTCGATGCCGACGTTTAAAATTGTCCAAATGTTTAATCACAATTGCGGGGTTTTTGCGCTAAATGCGTTGAAGATTTTTGATGATCATGAGCTGGCGAAAAAAATGATCCAAAGTATGCGTATTCTCTCAGACAATGATGTCAGGCCTGTGATAGGGAAGGTTTACAATTATCAATTTGCCGCGCTCGCGCATGAGGAAATTCAGGCCAGGCGCCTAACGGGCAAGGCGATTCTGTCTTGGGTTAATGAAGACGGAATAATAGAGGATGAAAAAAATGAGTGAGTTAAAAAATGCATGGGCCATCGTGACAGGAGCGAGTTCGGGAATTGGGCGGGTTTATGCAGTTGAGCTCGCAAAACTTGGAATGAATGTTTTTGTTGTCGCGAGACGTGCAGAGAAGCTTAAAGAGTTAAAGCAAGAAATCGAGCAAAAATATCAGGTTCAGGTTGATTGTATTCAAAGCGATTTGTCTAAATCAGGTGAGGCGCAAAGAGTTTATGAAAGTGCCGTTTGTGATCGAGATGTTCAAGTTTTGATTAACAACGCAGGAATTGGTTTTTATGGGCCAATGGAAGATCACACCCTTTCTCAATATCAACAAACAATTGATCTTAATATTTCAGCGGTAACAAGTTTAACGTATCTTTTTTTGAGGCACATGAAAAATCATGGAAAAAAAAGCTATATTACCAATATCGCGAGTATTGCTGCTTATCAGGGGATTCCGTATTTTGGCGTTTATTGTGGAACGAAAAAATATGTGCGCGACTTTACCGAGGCGCTTAGCTATGAGTATCGAAAGAGCAATATTCATCTTTGTTGCGTTTGTCCTGGCGGAACATATACCGAATTCACGTCGCATTCTGGGCAGGATTTAAAAACGGCCGGGCATGCGTCGATGATGAGTGCCCAAAAAGTGGTGGATATCGGAATGAAGGCGATGTTTGGCCGTCGCATGACGACTATTACTGGTTTTATTAATTTTCTTGCTTGTCATGTGGGCCGAATTCTTCCTGGTAGCGTGGCCTTGTGGGTCGGCCATCAAGCGATGAAAAACTCCGTCTCCTA
>JAURQB010000019.1 GCA_030836365.1 Bdellovibrionota bacterium
AATTGTTTGTTGCCCTTTGCCGATTAAGCTTTATGCTTCGCTATCTTTTTATTTTTTTTATGGCGTGCAATATTAGTGCATCGACAGACAAATTGATCTCTGTTGGAGATTTGGTTGTGCGCTTACCAAGTTCACATGTGTTTTTTGAAACTTCCAAAAAAGAAAATCATGTGCTTCGAAAATGTTTTTTAGAATTTTTGGAACAGGAATTAATTCCAACTAATAGGCCGGCCATCCAAACGTTGAATAAGTTAGGCGCTTATGTTGAAATTTCATTTTCAACATCTTCTGGCCATGGAGATTTTTTCATCGAGGGTAATGACCTTGGTAATGAGTGGTGTAATAAGACAAAAAGGCATCAGAAAATGGGCGAAATTAAAAGTAAGATGGATCAACAAATTGATCGTCTTTTTAGAGAAAGCTTTGCTCAAGGGTCTTCTTCGTTGGCAGGTGCTAACAAATATTCTGGCTGTGCTGATTTAGACTTTTCTCACTTTCGATTAAATGAGCGAGGGAGATTAATTTATAATAAAAAAAATGAACTCGTTACTAACGCTGTTTTAAAAAGAGCACTTTTTGAGTATTTTTATCAACAGAGATCCCGTGGGAAAATGAAACACATTATTTCTGGTACCGAATTTCTTGTGATTCTCGGAGGTAAAAACTGTTTAACCCGAAAATATAAATTGGATATCAATGGCGAAATTGTATTAGATTATTGTTTACGAAAAAGAAAAAAAAGAAGTAGAGAGAAAGAAGAACCTGACAACGTGAATATTCATGACCCCGATCTTCGCCAACGTGAACTCGATTTTAAAAATGAATTTAAAAAGTTAATGGAGAAAATTGAGCAAACTGATTTCTCTGAATATTCAGAGGATGAGCTAGGGTTTGTTTATGACGAAAATGGAGAAATTGTAGAGAATGAAACGATCCTCGAGGCTTACTATGATTACGAACCAGGGGAGTAGTCTTCATCGATAAATAATTTTTATCGTTAATGAAAATATGTAGAAGTGCCGATAATTTAAATATGCGAAACCTTCTCTTACTTTTTGTTTTGTATGCTTTTTTTTCTCACGGTGGAGAAACTCTTGATCCAAATGAGCTCGTTTCTGGCGTGGGGATGCCCGCGAGTTGTGATGATAATGAAGCTAGAGGGCCATGCAAGCTTTCATGTGAGAATGCAGTAAAAGCTAGCAAGATTATGGGGGAGATCGGTCAATTTTTAAATAGCCTCGATTGCCAAAACAGGTCGTGCGATCTTCGTGATGTTGACGGGCAAATAAATTCAATTATTGAACTGGGATTGGGAGCAGAGGATGTACGAAACAGAGAACTTGTAAAACGAGCGATACTTTCAGAACTCTCTGGCAAATTGTCTGCCGCCTCTGCTGAATTACCCCCAGAGTTATCCGAGGAAATTAATAATAATATTCAAGCGCAAGATATTTCTAGAAGTAGGGCGCAATTCAATCAAGAATACGAAGATTATGATGAGGATAAAGAGTACGAAGATATAAAATCAAAACTAGCGCAAATTGATAAGAAAGTTGCACAGTTTCAAGAAGCAGTGCCAAAAGCAAAAAGGGCAATGCAAGAGCAAGGCTATTTGGGACTCATTGGTGAAAATATAATGGAGATGGGTTGCATGAGTGGGAATTGTCCAACAGAGTTTAAGTCTCTTACGACTGCTCCCAAGAACATTGAGAGCGCAATTGATACGGAATTTGTTTCAATTATTCAGTTGTTGGAGCAAAACCGAGGGGTTCTTCAAGAGAAGCTTAATGATTACACGCCAGAGTATCAAGCAAAGCAAACTCAATTACTCGAAAAAATTGACTCCTATGATAAAAAGTTAGCTTACATTCATAAGTTGCGAAATGGTGTACAAATGAATGTGATCACGCCGGGGCAATCATCTCTTCGTCGGACTGAAGAAGGAATGCTTGATGATGCAATTATGAGCGATAAAATTGCAACTTCCGTTTATACAACGACAGCTGCAACTCTTGTTGCAGTTTACACGGGTGGACTTGCAGGAAAAGCGGCTTTGGGCGAGGGAGCAACGATGCTGAGTTATATGGCCTATCTTGGAGCATCTGGAGGATCAACGTATGTTGCCGTTGAGGGGGGCAAGGATATTTTAGGGGCAGCAATTGAGAGTAGCTCTTCAGGTATTTCTTTTTGGTGTGCGATGACTCAAAAAATTCCAAATAATTCTACTGATGTATTAAAAGAGGGATTAGTTGTTGGTGCTATGTCGATGCTTGCAGGAGGAGCTCTCGGGTATGGAATGCGATCATCAATTAGTGCTGTAAAAAACTTAACAACAGCTGGAGCTGGATTGCTTTTGGGTTATACCGCCAAGGCCCTTACTTATGACACTATGAATAGCGTGGAGAATCTAATTTCCGAGAACCGAGAGGCGATCAGTCCAATGTGTGAATCTATTCTTCGCTCTTCTGCGGCAGGGGATGTTGCTCTAGACGTAGGAGCGTTTACAAGTTTCTTGCGACTCGAAAACAGTGCACGGACAAGTATGAAGTCAACTCCTCCAAGTAATCCGAATGGTGGTCAAAAACCACGTCCGAGAAAAACAAGAAGTGCTCAACCGCCAAAACCAGACCCAAATCTCGCTTTCATTCCTGAGGGTTTAAATCTGCCTCAGAGAAAAGGCCTCGAAACTGCCTTGTATCATATGGATGATATAAACTTTGGAGGAAGGGGGAATATAGTTAATGTGCCAATACGAGCGGCTGAAAATATTGGAAATACAGAACTTCGACAATTAAACAAATTAATGAAAGTCATGTCGGATAAAAGTTTTGTTAAAGAATGTTTAGAACAGTTGAGTGGTTCATTTAAAAAGTACTCAGATAGAAGGTCAAATAAAATTAATATAAACGGTAAACTTAATGCGGATGACTTTTTCTTAAGCGCGCTTAAAAGTGATGGCTTTAGTGCGATTGGTGGTGAGGTGGATGGAATGTCATCAATTGCAGTAGCCTCCATTGATAATGTAGGTGGAATTTATCAACAATCTGGGAAAACAGGAGCAGCTCAATATACACATGCTGTTCGTGCCTATATTTTCGATCAGGCGTATCGAAAACTCGCTGCTTCAGGGGGACTTGTTGATGGGAATGGTAATCGAATTACAAATAACTCTCAGATGAATAGATATTTTAAAAAATTGTTCAAAAATGATGATGACTTATATAAACACCTGTTCACTGGAGAAGATAATCGTTACATGTATGAAGAGTCTGGAGGAAGTCTGATTGAAGGTCAAACAAGAAATCAAGGTGAGCGAGGGTCGAAGAACGCATTGAATGACCATTATTTAACAGAAATTGTCGATCAGGCGTTTAGTGGATTCTTTGATTTCTAATCCCCAAAAATCCCAAAAGGTACGCGGTACCTTTTGGGTTGTTCATCACTGTTCAAAAAGTAAACGAATCGAAAAAATAGCATTTGAAATCATTGCAAGTTGTTGAAAATAAATGAAATTTTTGGCATTTTTCTTGCCCTCTATATTATCAATTTGGGGGAGAGTTTATGAAGTTTATTATTTCATCAATTTTAGTTTTATCTTTTACGACATCTTTATATGCTCAATGTCATTCAGTTGAAGAGTGTTTAGCTCAGGTAGCGGAAGAACAAAGCGGGGAGGCGGGTTGTGAAAGCCGTTCTTCTAGTTTTCTTCGCCCATCTCCTGAAGGGTTTGTGGCACCAACATCCGAAAATGTTGAAGATGATCTTTCTCCCAGTAAGACGACCCTTGCCCTGGTAGGGGTGGCCGCAGCACCACTTGCTTTTTGGGGAACATACGTTATTCATGAACTTAGTCATTGCATAGCTGCTGAATCTTTTGGTTATGATTGTTATGAAATGAAATTAATTCCGTATCACAGCGAAGAGCATGATATGTTTTATTTTGCCTCTGTTCGGCACCGAGTGCCTGTTGCACTTGGTACAAGTGCTAAAAATGAGGCGTTAATTACGGCCGCTCCAATGATGACTAATGCAGGTTTAATTTCAGTTTACTCTGCTTTGGCCTTTACTGATAATTTACCTAAAAACCCATGGGTGAAATTAGGGACCCTGCTAATGGGGGGGTTTCAATTGGTTGATTTAGGTGTTCATATTAGTAATACAAAACCTGCGAGTGATTCAGGAAAATTAATTCACTATTTGAAAACGGATCATGGTTATAGTGATCGTCAAGCTTACTGGGCCGTAAAAGGTCCACAAATTGGCTTCGTTACTCTTGGAGCTGCGGCCATTGCTCTTGAAGGCAAAAGGTTATTTTTTGATCGCAAATCGAAAAGGAAAGATGAAAGTAGCCTTCGGATTACTCCTCAACTAAGTGGAAGCCAAATGGGCTTAATGGTTGGCGGACAATTTTAGCGTCGATTGGAAGTCAAAAGGTACGCGGTACCTTTTGGCAATTTGGGCGCATTGCCCAGGTTCGGCTCAGGTTCATAAAAGATCGTAAAACCTGTGAATATAAGATCAGGGTCTCGTATCAGTGATCTATTATTTTGATATATTTTTTTCCACTTTCTAAATGTCCCATATTTATCTTTAGATATACTGCCAAGCGTATCATTACGCTGGATGATATAGGCAATGCCTTTAGGCTCATGAAAAGCATTTTTCCTTTTTATGTTTTTAATAATAAGAGTATTTCCAGTGATTAGTCTTCGAGCATCATGAGGATTCTCTTTTAATATTTCTCGCCACAGTTGATAATCGCCATAAACGCTCCAGGCAATTAACATCAATGTATCTCCTGGTTTGATCACGTATTCGGTATACTCCTGAGGCTTATTATCTTCTTCGATCTCTAACTCTGAGATAGAGGGGTAATATTCTTTTTGTTGTTCTTCTCGTTCTGGAAGTTGATTAAAAATTTTCTCTACATTTTCATTTGGATTAGAAGAACTGAGAGATCTTTCCTGTTCAAAAAAAGTGCTTTCTCCCCAAAAATTATCACTTACTGAAGAACTATGTTCATCGTGGTCTTGGTTTTCTTGATGGCCATCAAAAAAAGCACTGTCGTTTGAAGAGCACGAAGCCGCAACAATCAAAATTAATAAAATAGAAACGTTTCTTTTCACGAAAAATACCTTTTATTTACTAAATTTCGGGATAAAGAGGTTATATTTTTAGACCGTGAGAGAGGCATTCTTTTCCAATGCCAAAAGGTACCGCGTACCTTTTGGGATAATAACGACATGTATTTTGATAAAATTTATCGCACTAACCGAAATTTATTTACCCTCGTTTTAGTTTTCGCTTTTAACTCAATTGTTTTTGCCAACGAGGAAAATCTGGGCTCCTACGCTAAAGTTGTTTTGACAGAGAAATCAAGAGCACTACTGGCGTTTAAAAATCCCGTAGAGATTGAATCCAAAAAAATTTATCAAACAAATATTGATGGCCTGAAGTTTTACGCCAAAGAAATTTCCCCCAGTCGTAATAGAGTATACGGTCTTTTTAATAAGAAAATCCTTCAGCGTGGGGAAAGCATTTTATTAATAGGTGTGTTTGATAAAAAGAAAGATGATAACATTGGTAAGTTGAGAGGGTCTGTTTTTTACTCTGTGTCTTTTGGAAGCTTTAAAGAAACCATTGGCAATGCTTCTGCGGAGTCTTCTCAAAATTCTCCCTTCACTCTGGGGGCGAGTTTGAACTATAAGATGAATAATCTTTTTTCCATTTCCTCTAGTGCTTATTTTTCAAAGTTAAACTCTGCCATGACTGAGAACCTTGGAGCGGGAGATGATGGCAACAGCGTCGATATTCCCTGGGAGTATGGTTTAACGAGTTATCTAGAGTATTCTGGCCTTAACT
>JAURQB010000020.1 GCA_030836365.1 Bdellovibrionota bacterium
ACAGAAGTAAATGATATAAAATTTCTTTTCCACGATACTCAACCTTGGACGAGAGATCAGGCTTTTTCTTTTGTAGATAAAGCTTGGGACTATCTAGGATTTGAATAGTGAATAAAATAAATTACAAACTATTCGTTTACCTGCTTGGTGGGATTTCAATTTTAATTTGGTTGATTTTAATTTTGATAGCCGATGTTAGAACTTTCACAGATATACTTAAAAAGATTCCTCAAGCCTGTGGATATTCTTTCATTGTATTCTTTTTATTTGAAAAATATTTATGGAGCATTAAACCATTTTCATTATTAGTTCCTTACCCCTCTCTGCATGGAACTTGGAAAGGTAAATTGAACTCTAATTATGTATTCGAAGATGGGACAAAGTGTGATCCAATTGACGTGACTCTTGTCATTAAACAGACCATGTTAACTATTTCCGTCGAAATGTTTACTGGGGAATCATCAAGTCAAAGCTATGGTGGCAACATCGTAAAATCCCATGAAGGAAATTTAAAACACTTGTTGTACACATATTACAATGATCCAAGGGCCAGTGTTCAACATAGGAGTAATACTCACCAAGGGACGGCCAAGCTTAGAATAATAGAAAAACCCGAACTGGGTTTAAAAGGTAATTATTGGACAGAAAGAGGTACTACTGGAGAATTTGATTTAAGCTTTTATAGTAAAGAGCTCTTTGATGATAAAGTTCCAGAAGAAACCACTAGCTAAACGATGCTATATTTGTGCTTCAAATTAGTTAAATAGTTAAAACTATATATAAAATCCCGAGTCCACCACTACACGCTGAAATCACTTACTATTAATAGTTTTTATTGACATTATTACAGATGGTGGTATAGTGTAATAGGTGATCAAGGATTATGAATGATAACGAGTCTTGAAGGCAAAGTTGCCAATGATATTTGGACTACAAATAAGTCTAAAACTCTACCAAAGGAATTTTGGATTAGAGCAAAGGCATTGATGACGATTATGCATTCAACAAGTACTTTAGATGACTTAAAAATTAAAGGAGAGCCACCAATTATTCGACTTCATAAACTGAAAGGAAATAGAAAAGAATATTGGAGCATAACGATAAGATTACCTTGGTGTATAACTTTCAAGTTTAAAAATGGAGAGTTCTCCGAGGTCAAAATAGAGAATTACCATAGAGGTTAGATATGATTAAGAATCCACTACCATTACATCCTGGAAAAGTTCTGGCAGAAGTTTATATGACCGAAATGGGGTTAAATCAAACATCATTGGCCAGTCTTTGCGAATGTTCTCCAAGAAAGATTAACGAAATAGTAAATGGGAAGAGAGGAATTTCACCATCATTTGCTATTATCCTTGAGGAAAAACTTGGAACAACTGCAGAAATGTGGGTAAGGATGCAGGCTGAGTATGACCTTTGGGAAGCTCGTGAGAAAGCAGCTTAACTCTGTAAGTGTAAAAATGTAAAAAGTGCCATGCACTTGTTGTTTCCTAATAGTAAAATAAATTTTAATTTTCACTTTTCACTGTTAAATTTATTAATTACCTTGAACATGTCTGTACATGTCCACGCATTTCTGGAATTGGCTAACTCTGGCTACATCTAGAGTGCGAAAGTGAATGATGCTGGTGACTTAAGTTGCCAGGCGGCTACTCCACCACCGCTCGTGCGGGAAAATAGTCCAGTGGACTATTTTATACGCAACGCGGGCGCCCTATTTTTGATTTGATTATTTTTTAGAGAGCGAGCGCTTGCTGCGAGCTCGAAGTGAAGCGCGGGTTGAGGAAAAGGGATCAACGAACGGACTCATTAAATTTTATATAGCCTTTTATTATATTCATCTAACTACTATATTGAAATGATTGATTATTTGTCCTTTAATGTTATAAATTGTTTAAGTAATTGTTGGGGAGTGGGATGTTTAAATTAAGTAATAATTTATCTGTTTTAATTTCAAGAAGACGATGGAGTAAGAGAATTTTAAAAAAAATTCTACCAGAAGTCGTGTATGAAAAAATTCTCAATGGTCATATCACCTTTCATTTTGACCCTCGTGACCTAAGAGGCCCTTCTTTTCATTTTGCCTACGATCTTGAGAAGGGATTTAATAATTATGAGGAAAGTTCCAAAAGAGAGTTATTGAGACACATCCCAAAAGATGGAGTTTTTTATGATATTGGTGCAAATATAGGAATGTTCTCTGCTTACATAGCACATAAGAGACCTGATGTTACATTCATTTGTTTTGAGCCTGAAAAACAAGCATTTTATTGCTTAAGTAAAACTATGTCGTCTATTGATAACTTAAGTGCCAAATTATTTAATGTCGGCGTTGGTGAGAGAAATGAGGAATTGCCAATTTACAAATCTGATAGAAACGATGGTGGTCACTCTATGGTTGAAAATTGGAGTGAACATGGTCAGCAGAAAACCTCTGATTTTGTTAGCGTCATAAATTTAGATGATTTTATTATCAAGCAAAGTATTTCGCCCCCGGATGTGATAAAAATTGATGTGGAAGGATTTGAACTTAACGTGTTAAAAGGTATTAAAAATACCATTGAAAAATATAGACCAATCGTTTTGATTGAGACAAATAATGAAGATATAGTTAATTCAGGTGAGTTTATTAAATATTTAAATAATCTTGATGATTTGAAAGTTTTCTTTTCAACGCCAAAAAATTCAGTTGTTAGACCATTAAGCGAGCTAGTCTCATTATCACAGAGTAGTTTAAATCGTGGAGAAAAGCTTTCTAATATTATTTACTACTTTAAATAATTTTTACTTTTCACTGTTAAATTTATTAATTACTTTGAACATGTCTGTACATGTCCACGCATTTCTGGAATTGGCTAACTCTGGCTACATCTAGAGTGTGAAAATGAATGATGCTGGTAACTTAAGTTGCTAGGCGGCTACTCCACCATGCGGCACGTATATTTTGCGTGAGCAAAATGACGGGCGCTTTACCGTTGTGCCATTGCAGTAGCGACAGCGCCTGCAATGCATGGGCGGAGACCAGCTGGTTTAAAATCCAATGAAATGATTACTTTTTAGAGAGCGAGCGCTTGCTGCGAGCTCGAAGCAAAGCGCCGATAAGGGAGAGTAGCACTTTTTACTTTTCAAATATCTATTAAATGAAATTTCTTTAATTGGAAATTGATGCCCAGATAAAGCAAGAGCCTTGCATAGGGCTGGAGATGTACCCCATTTTTAATTATTACCCTTTTTAGGGGTATTACTACTCTTTTTAGGGGTTGATCCAAAGCGGTATCCCCGTTATAATGCTGAAATGCTTGATAAAATACTCGGCTCCAGAACAGCGCAAAATATTTTCATCCACCTTTATCACTATGGTGAGTCCTATCCTTCAGGTGTGGCGAAGGATTTTAAAATTTCAGTCGGACAGGTTCAAAGGCAATTTGATCGCTTTGAAGACGCAGGGATTCTTGTTTCAAAGCTAGTTGGAAGAACGAGAGTTTATCAATTTAACAAAAAACAAGGCGCTATTGTTAAGCATTTCATCGCGCTTGTAAAAGTTATTTATGATTCAATTCCATTGAGTGAGAGAAAAGAAATATTCTCAACGCGAAGAAGGCCTCGGAAAAAAGGTAAACCTATAATTAGGAAAATTAAATGAAAATAGACTTAATAAATGCAACGGAGGAAGAGTTGTGGAAATACGTTGGAGCACATCTCGCGAAAAATAATTTTGATGCAGTTTTAGTTGGCGGCGCAGTTGTTTCAATCTATTCAGAAGGAGCCTATGAATCAGGAGATTTAGACTTCATTATTCAAAATTTATCTAAGGAGAAATTACCACTGGTTATGAGTGAAATTGGATTTTTCAAAGATGGTAAAAATTATAAGCACCCCGATTGTAAGCATCTATTTGTGGAGTTTCCCCAAGGCCCTCTCGTCATTGGGGAAGACAATAATATCAAGCCAAAAAGTGAAAAGTTTGATGGGGTTGAATTAAAAATTCTTACGCCAACTGATAGTATAAAAGATAGGCTTGCAACTTATATCTACTTTGGAACACGAGATGGAATGGATCAGGCAGTTTTAATTGCAAAAGCTCAACCTTTCAATAAAAGTGCCGTGAAACGCTGGTGCGAAGGAGAGGGAAGAAGTGAAGTATTTTTAGAGTTTTTAAAAAGTTTATAAGGTGAGCAATTTTTATTTCCAAAATGAAGTGCCATACACCTTTTGTTACGCAGTAGATAAAAAGAATTTTTACTTTTCACTATAATGTTTATTAATTATTTTAAAGATGTTTGGTGGCAGCATCGTCACGACAGACGATAAATAGTGACGAGCAACGCGGGCGCCCTTCTTTTGAAATGAATATTGATAGAGAGCGAGCACTTGATGCGAGCTCGAAGCGTGCATGAAAAAGTTATTTTAAAAGGTCGTCTGATACATCCGAAGCTTCAATTTGAAGTTCAATGTCCTCATATCTGTCTGGCAGATTAGAGAACTTTGTTTGAATAAGTTCTTTCAACTTTTTAATAGAGATTAAGTTTTCTTCCTTGCGTTTCCAAATCACATAAAGGGGGAGCCGCAACACTTCTTTGAGTGAGAACACCTTTAAGTTTGGGTATAGATTGAGTGGGTTTTTTGCCATGAACATTACACAGCGACCTCTCTGGCAAAGATTTTGAATGAATTTAGGGTGGTCGCTATGAATTTTTTCCTTGGGACGAACACCATGTTTAGCCAAGTGTTGATAGATAATTTTATTGATATTTTTATCGATAGAAGTTTCAGCAAAAGGGATGTTGATCAAAATGTCTTCTTTGTTTTTAAACTTATCATATAGTTCAATCGAGCAAGCAAAGATAACTTCAAATGAATCAATTTCTGCAAAATCTAATTGCTTTCTTTTTGGTTTTCTCAATGAAACGGCCCAATCAATATTATCGTTCACTAAATTATAGATAAGAGTTTCATGTTCAATCTGCCTGACCGTGTTTACTGTACCAAATGGAGCGTAGCTATCCCAATATTGTGAGGCGAAGTCCACAGCTAGGTCGTAAGAGATACTTTCTTCAATTCCAATATTTACTGGGTAACCACCAATATCATTGTCCGAAAATTTCTCAAGCACTCGAGACCCTTCTTCAAACATTATTTTAGAATGCTCAAATAAAGCGGCACCTTCGTTTGTCAGTAATAGGCCTTTAGATCCTCTTTTAAAAAGTTTTTTGTTAAAGCGGGATTCAAGTTTTTTTAGTTGTTCGCTTAGGGTTGAAGGAGATAATTTTAATACTTCTGCCCCTCCTTGTAGAGATTGCGCTTTGGCGACTTCATAGAAGGCGTACAGATGATTCCAGTTAATGTCTTTTAGTCGGTGCAAGTGGTTTCCGATGTTGTTGAGAAACAAGCCTCATGGTTGTTTTCGACATATGTAAAACCAAATTAAAGTCGTTTAAGGCATTGTTTTTACATAATTTTTTCGTGGTTGCCGATTTTATTATTTCGGTTTTCTCAAATATAGTTTATTTCATAAATCCAGTAAGAAAGCTTCTTACATTTTTACCTAAGTCTTTTGTGAAATACCCACCCTCTTGGATAATAGCGGTTGGCAGGTTTAGGCTAGAGATGGATTTGGCAATGGTCTGATAATCGTCCGTTTGAAACCGAAAACTTCCAATGGGATCTTTTTCATAGGTATCAAAACCCGCACAAATCACAAGGTAGTCGGCCCCAAATCTTGAAACGAGGGGAAGCACAGTACGCTTCAGCTTTCTTATGTAGCCATCAACACTCATTCCATCTTTTACGATAATATTGATATTTTTTCCTTCACCTTTATTTCTTCCTGTTTCAGAGGGGAACCCACAAAAGTAGGGAAAGTGCTCTCTTGGGTCACCGTGAAGTGAAATTGTTAAAACATCTCCATCTTCATAAAAAATATCTTGTGTTCCATTGCCATGATGAAAATCAATATCAATTATAGCGACTCGGCCGCGACTTTTTAAGTGAGTTGCGGCAACGGCCGCATTATTCAAGTAGCAATATCCTCCATAGCTGTCGACGGAGGCATGATGGCCAGGAGGGCGACTTAGTGAATAGGCAACCGAGTGCTTTTTAGTGATTGCATTCGCCGCTTCAAAAGCACAAGCGGCACTCCAGGCAGCCGCGCCCCAAGTGTTTTTATTTAACGGCGTCCCGCTGTCGAAACAATAAAAACCCGCGTTTTTTATATTGGTTGGATCTGGATGGGGGTTCATCCTTTGAGGAAATACACTGGGGTAGAACTCTTCTTCCTCATCAAGATTACTTGCTGTGTTGTAGAGGTTTAAAAGAGAGTAACTATGTACTTGTCTAATGAGCTTTTGAGGGATTTTTTTAGGCTCAATGATTTCAAATAACTCAGGTGATTTATTCAACTCTTTATATATTGTCTCAGCGCGCCTTGTTGTTTCTGGGTGTTTGATTCGATTGCCGAGGGCCCATTCATATTTGGGTTTGAATTCAATTTGATTAGAGTGAAAAAATATAGGAATTTTGTTTACGCCCAAGCCTGCTTCCTTTTCTAATATTAATCAAACTAAAGGTTAGCAGAATTAAGCCTCATTCAAATTAGACGGAAAGAATTATCGGGCAGCAGTACTTTCTTTTTTACTCAGAATAAGTGAGAGAATAATCCCTACACTCATACCAGGCAATGCTTCATAAATTGAATTATGCAGTCCAATTTGGCGCCATAGAATTGTTGCAGCGATTGAAACCAGAATAATAACGATACTACCATTCTCACTAAGTGATCTATTCGAAACAGTATTAAAAATAAGGGGTGTAAAGGCCGCGGCCAATATGGACCAAGAAACCATTACCAGTGAAAAAACATTACCACTTCCATAAAGTGCAATGAGTAAGGCGATAATTGTCACTGCAGCGGTCACTGACTTAGTGATGTAGATGGAAAAATCTTTATTTCGATTGAAGATATCTCTAGAGAATGCAGCAGAGCAACTTAGTATTTGAGAGTCTGCCGTTGACATCGTTGCTGCAAAAATACCGGCCAAAATAACCCCTACTAAAATTTCAGGTAGAAGTTCTTCGCCCATCATGGGGAGTGCAAGCTCAGCATCGAAAGCATTAACGTCAGGAAAAATAATTCTCGCCGTTAAGCCTACTAAGAAAGTTAAGAGACAGAAAAAGAAGTACCAGGTGTAGTAATAGTTTTTTGTCTTTTGGACATTTTCCTCTCCCGTAACAGTCATGAATCGAACCATTATATGTGGCTGCCCAACAACTCCGACTCCACCGGAAAACCAACCTAAAGCAAATAAAAACATGCCAAGCCCATTTCCAAATAAAACATTATCAGGAAAAAAATCCAGGTAGGTTGGAGAGACGTTTTTTAGGGCCATCATGAATTGATTTAGTCCGCCGCTTGCTTCTATCCCATAAAATGTAAGCAGGGCCATCGAAAAAATCATGGTCACTGATTGGGCGGCATCCGTCCAAATCGAGGCACGAAGTCCACCAGCAAAACAGTACAGGAAAACAATTATTGCTCCAATGATCGATCCAATTTCATAGTTCCAATTAAAGAGAACATGTAATGCCTTACTCCCTGCTTTAAGTTGAGCAGCAGCATAGGTACCGAGAAAAATAATTGTTAGTACGCCAATGAGCAGACGGAGCATTCTGTAAGGAGTATGACTGTTATGGCCAACCAGCCCGCCATAACTAAGAATATTTTCTTTGTTGGAAATTTGATTTAATTTTTTATGAGTGAACAAACTGACAATGTAATCACCCGCAAGCCATGCAAGAAGTACCCAAATTGATTGCACACCAGAGGTATAGGTGTAGCCAATCATTCCAATAAACATGTAACCGCTATTGTTTGTCGCAACGGCACTTAGCCCCGCAAGCCATGGGGAGACGTTTCCACCGGCAAGTAAATAATCCTCATTAGATGATTTACTTTTTAGGCTCGAAGAAAGTCCTATAAGCGTGAATAGCAACAAAAAAAAAACAAAACTATATACAACCATACAACTCTCAGTTTGATGAAAAAATTATTTTAAGTTTTTATACCATACATTCATCGATTCTATTTTTCCACCGATGTTCGTGTTGTTTGGAAGAGTTCCACTAAAGCTATAACCTGCTTTAGCAAAGGTGATATTCATTCCGAATGATTCTGCGCGGGCAATGGTAAAGCAGGTGAAATATCCAAGCTCTCTTAAATCATTTGTCATCTTAATAAGTAGTTTTGTTGCTAGTCCATTCTTTCGATACTCTGGAAGAGTCGAAAAGTCTGACATTTCTGCGTTCAGATTTTTTGGGTCTTTTTCCGCGCTTGAAACACTGATTAAACGGTGGTGATCATAGATACCATAGTACGTCACATCATTGTCCATATTGTCGGAAATAAAGCTCGGATCAAAAATAGGAAATGGATAGCTCTCGAAAGTTTTTTTATACAAACTAGCGATCTCGTAACTGTCGGATTTACTTAATACTTTAATTGGAGAAAAACGAGTGGTCATTTCCTCTGACGATGAATTTTTCTTTTTTATCGCCGTCTCTTTTACTTGAGAAATGAGCAGGCTATCTGACAATATACGCCTCTTTTCATCGAAATACTTTCCCACAAAATGTCCGTCCTCGCTTCCACAAAATAGGCCCGGAACACTTGCCTCAATCTGGTAATTATTTGTTTCAAAAGTGGTCTTCATTGACTCCGTAATCTTTCCGAAGACTTTTGAGCGATTATTTTTTCTTGCGAGGTTATCCACCACATTGAGGGTCTCTTGTGCTTTAGAAGTATCCTTAACTTTCATCAAGTAAACACGATCACTCAGAGGCCCTTGTTGGTATTGCCCATATTGGTCTTCTATAATTACATCTTTATTATTCATGACGAGCACCCTCACGTATTTCTTGAATTATGTCATAAAAAAAGACTGAAATTAGGTTTTTCCGAACTTGGTTTCTTGTCGTATCTATTTTGTGAACCAGATGGTTATATTGGCTTGCGAGACTCTATCTAATTGATTTTAAACAACTTTTTAGAGGTGTGATTGGCTCGAAGCCTTCATATTAGAAGGCCGTATGAGCACTTCTGCTATAATTTTTTTACCTAGTTTTTCTTCGTTTTCGACGAAATAGTAAATTCGTCAAGGGATATTACAAGATGGACTTCTTAAAAAGTATTATCAAGAAGGGTTTCATTTATATGAATATAAACTTTAACTCTCTAGATTTCTAAAATTCTAATTGACGAACAATGGAGGCGAACTCAAGTTGGGGGGATGAGTCTTTCCCAATTATGGAGTTGGCAAAATCTTATTATGAGAATTTATTGTTTCATGATATTTTTTTAATGATCAGATAGTCGAACTACTTTCTCTATCAGAAGAATAATTTGTCGTTGTCCTCAAGAAGCTCTAAGTCACTTAACCAGGTTGCCTCTTTGTCATATTTTGCAAAAAATGGCCTATTTACGGCATTGCTATTTCTTGCTTGTAATAATTTTAGTGCGAAGACCTTTTCACCATTGATTGTTGTAATTCCATCAACACAAACCTTCCCGGGCGTTGCAGACATTGATGGGCCTCGCACGGTTCGGGCCAGTCCTGATACATTTTGAATAGCTTTTTGGTAAATTTCATAAGCATCACTGAGTGAAACTGAAAAATACTCTTTTGGGCCAGTATCTCTTTCTACAAACATATAGTAAGGAATAATTCCTAGTTGAACTTGTCTTTTCCACATTGTTGACCAGGTTTCAGCGTCATCATTAATATGCTTTAACAGAGGAGCTTGAGATCTGATGATTGTACCGGTTGATTGTATGTTTTTTACTGCTTTGACAAATTCTTCTGTCTTCATCTCATTGGGATGGTTTATATGGGCCATAAAAGCAAGTCTTTTGCCACTTTGATTTATTTTTTGAAAAAACTCGAGAAGCTCATCTACATCATTATCTTGCGTAAAGCGTGAAGGCCAATAAGAGAGGGATTTACTGCCAATTCTAATATTAGTTATATGGGAATACTCCTCACTAAGTAGTGGTTCCATATAACTTTTGATCATTTTTGTGTTCATGATCATTGGGTCTCCGCCAGTGAAGAGAACATCCGTGACACCTTTGTTTTCTTTTAGGTAATTTAGATATTCCATGTCTTTATCTGTAGAGAACTTTAAATCTTTGTCACCAATAAATTGTGGCCATCTAAAACAAAAGGTGCAGTATGCATGACATAACTGTCCAGATGAAGGAAATACTAGTACTGTTTCTTTGTATTTATGCTGAACACCTTCTACTTCCATGTCATCAAGTTTTGGTACGTTCTGTGAAAGTTGTCCTGCAGGGTGAGGATTTAAATCTTTTCTAACCTTAAATATCATAGATGCAATATCGGCTTGAGTTGAGTTCTCGTTATATAAAACATCTTTTACTTTTTCATAGTTCTCTTGTGAGAGCATCCCTTTTTGCATGAATGTAAGCTGAAATACTGGATCGTTTGGAATGTCATCCCAGTTGATTAGATTATCTATAACATAATTATTAACTCTAAATGGAAGAACGCTTCCAACAACTTTAATCGCTTCCTTTTGATCATTGCTTAGCTTATTAAAGTGTATCGATGACTCCATGTTTTTAAGTGTATAAAATTTAATTTTCATATATCTCCGCTGTGTGCCAGGTTTGTTCCATCACAACCAGTAAGGGGCTTGTCTCCATGAGAACTTAAGTCGTTAGTAGAGCACCTATCATGGATAACATAATAATAATCATTAAAGGGAATCTTTGCTTATGTTTAAGCTCTTTTTTGTTTGTATTATTAAATATATCAATGTCACAAATATATTTTCTTTGTTTAAAGTCAACAATGGCTTTTGATATAAAGACTTAAATCTAGATTGGGTAAAGTTAAAATAATGTTTTTTGAGATACTATAAAGTTTTATCGCATGGCGCAGGCTTTAGAAAGTTGAGAATGCTAGTAAGTATAATAATTGTCGTCTTTAACCGGAGAGCGTGCACTAATTGAGAGTTCTTAGCGAACCGT
>JAURQB010000021.1 GCA_030836365.1 Bdellovibrionota bacterium
AAAATTTTCATATTCTCGCTAATTACTTTCTCTTCATTTTGGATGTGACTCTCATATGGGTTCATAAAGTTTGAAGCAATATATTCTCTGGCCTTAATCGCTTCATCTTTTGAAAGACCTAAATCGTAGCGCCCCATAATTGTTTCATCGAGAAGACCTGCAAGCTGACCTTCTAAATAAATCTCACGTTGATGACGTAAACGAATCAAACGCTCCCAAGTATCTCTCGGAAGAGAAATGGCAAAATTAATTGGGCCAAGTCTAAAGCCAACCCATGTTCTTAAAAATGCTTTCGCCAAATACCCTGCAGTATTGATGACAAAACGCTCAAGGTTCTTTAAGCCTGTTGGAACGTGTGATACATGCCGAGAAAGAAGCCCCGTAATCCACATTGGGCGATTCGAAGTGGAGATAATTCCTTTAAAATCGTACTCTCCTGTGTCTTCATTTTTTTCACGCTCAACAAGGAACTTTCCTGTCCCTACTGTCGTCAAAGAAATTCCATCTTCTTTTCTCATTTCTTTTTTTATCTTCTTTTTGTTTTCATCAAGCCTTGCTCTATATAACTTTCTGTAGTCGTTTCCGCTTCCAAAGTGAGATGGATTTGAGCGTGGAAGATAAAGAAGACTAAGCGTCGTATTGAGATAATAATTTGGATAACGAGACTCATATTCAAATGCTTGCTGTGCTTCCATTAGTCCAATTAATTGAGATTCATGATAATTTACTCGATCGATTAACTTATCTACTACTCGGTAAATCATTGTCGCCATAATTGGCCCATACGGATACCAACGCCATTTTAAAATATCAGCATAGGAATCTATTTGCATTAACCGGGCGCGATACGCATAAGGCTGAACAGGAGACATATAGTTTACAAGTACACCAGGAAGTTTTACCTTCTTTTTGCGCTCTCTTTTTTCTCTGTTCCAAACAAGGGTATATTCTTCTCTTTCTTTGTTAAATCTAAATTCAAACTCTGAAAGAAACTTTGACGTCGTTTCTTCTGAAAAATTTTCTTCGTCAGGATTTAAAATTTTATATAATTCCCTATAAGGCGTAATAAAAAATTCTCTCTCTTCCTCTGAATCAAAAACTAACTCAGATAAATTAAAATCGGAGTGATTAAATTCAAAACCTCCGCGAGAAAAAGAAACAATCCCTTTTTGCCTTTGTGCCCACGAATCAGTCATTCGCATATCGGCCCAGCCCAGGTTTGCTTTATCTAATTTGTCATCGCCCTTGCAAAATTTTAATTTTGCTTTTTTGCCTTGCTCTCGACGAGCATTCTTTTTAATTAACTTTCTTGCACAATAAACATTTTTTACTGCGCCTTTGAGATTGAAGTCACGTAATTTAAAGGCACCAATTAGAACCTCCTTCCAATCAAGAGCATTCAAACTTAAGTCAAATACTGCAAGTGGTTTATTTATTTGATTGAAAACAGCAACAAACTTTTTTCCGAGTTTGCGAATTCGATAACCATTCACTTCGTCAAAATCATCATCACTGAAATGTAGTGATGACTGTTCAATTTCTGTTTTCAATTTATTTAGACCAACTACATCTCTATTTAATTCTTCAATTGAAGAAAATACGCTGGCAGAAAAAATGAGAAAAAATAAAATAATTGTATTTTTCATTATAAATCTCCTTCATCAAGAGTTGTTACTCCAATGATTTCATAACCCCAATCATTTACATTTGAATCGGTTTTAAATTTAACAATAACCGTGTCCCCCTTAACGGGACGACTCAACACATTTTCACCAATACCAGTTATTGTATCAAAGAGATTTCCTTCCCCGTCGTATAGCTCAACTTGATCAACACCTTCTTCAAGTGAGAATTTTCCAAACTTCACTCTTACCCAACTAGAACCCCTACTTTTAATTTCGTAAGTCTTATCCGTATTTGGAAGATAAGGATGAGCAGATCTAAAATTCGCCCGACTCGATTTCCATCCCATTCTTCTCTCAGGTTTCGTGTTCCCGACAGGAATAATTCCCATTACAGCATTGTGAGCATTAACTAAACCACCACTTTTCAACTGCCAATTCAAAGCAACTGTTCGAGTGGATGTTCCCATTAAATATTGCTTAAGAGCTTCTGGCTTTCTTGAAAATTTCTCTGGATATAAACCAATCATCATTGCGGCAAGACCTGCAACATGAGGAGCGGCCATAGAGGTTCCACTCATATAATTATACCCACGCTTTCCAAGAACCGTTGACATAATCACATGCCCAGGAGCACTGACATGAACATTTCTTTTCCCGTAATTTGAAAAGTACACTCGCTGATTATTAAACTCCGTTGCCGCGACACTTGTTAGACCTGGCACCAATGAATAATTTGCAGGATAGCTTGGAAAGAAATCGTTATTTAATGATGAGTTCCCCGCGGCTGCAACAAAAATAACCCCTGAGTGTCCGGCTTTTATTATTGTATTATGTAAAATCTTCGAAGCTTGAGAACCTCCCCATGAGGCGTTGATGACATCTGCATTTTTCTCTACCGCATAATTGATGGCCTCGATAGCTCCAGCGAGTGTTCCTTCCCCTTTTCGAGATAAAAACTTTAGCGCCATTAATTGGACCTTATTATTAATCCCACTTACACCAACTTGATTATGCTTGGCCCCGATGACACCAGCGCAGTGAGTTCCATGACCTTGGTCATCGTTAAACTCAGCATTTCCAGGATTGTCAGTTGAAAAACGAACCCAGTTCCAACCATGAAGATCATCAACCAAACCATTACCATCATCATCCAAGCCGTTACATGACTTGTCCCAGCAGCCAGGTGCACGATCGACATCATCTTGATTTTGTGGTTGCCACGAACCAAACTCTCCAGGATTTCTCCATAAATTCTCTTTGAGATCCTCATGGTCTTTGTTTATTCCTGTATCAATCACGGCAACGATCACATCTCTCGCGGCATCAATCGATCTTGGCTCGGCATTCCAAGCCTCAAGAATCTTCATATCCGCACCACGGGTCATTGGATACTTTTGATCAAGGCGCTGTTTAGTGTTATAAAAACCCCATTGGTTTTGAAACTTTTCATCATTTGGAACAAAATCAAAGTCCATCGTTTCCGATTCATCAAATTTACGAATGATGAAATTTTGCTCGACGATCGATACATCCGAGCTCTCTCGCATTACTCTCTCTACCTCAACATCTTTTTTAACCTTCACTAAAAAAGTATCTTCAGCTCTCAAACGAGTGTGGCCCACAAAGTTCCCCTGCCCACCAAAAGCATTACTCAGTAGCTGACTAGTTTCTTCTTTCGTTAATGAATTTAAGCGAGAATCTAACTGAACAACATATTCTCCCTTAATCACGTCTGCATCTGCGAAAAGTGACTGTGACGCAAAAAATGCGACACCCACCATTATTCCCCTCAAGGCCATGAGTACTCCTTCACCCTAAAATTTATTTGTTTTTAGATTAAATCTATTTATATTTTAGAAAAAACGCATCGCGACAGGAAAAATATGCCGCCTTAAACTAATATGATGAATTTTTGGCAACTTAGATGAATAGAACTCAAGGGGTTATTTTGGATAAACTGCTCTTTTCGCTAATCGGTATGATCATCACTTTTATCGGGGTCTACCTCTTTATGAGTAGAAAGCTAGATCAAACAAACATAGCGGACAAATTAAGACATGAAAAAAGAAAATCCCCTAAAATTACTGCTACTAAATTTGAGTTAGAAAAAAAAAGGATCAAATCAGAGCTGTATGAGCTCTTTGTGAATTTAACCATTGAAGAGCAAATTTCATGGATTGAAGAGCTAAAAAACCTCCACGAAAACCCTCAACAAAATAGCGACGCCTCATAATTTATCTCTTTTTATAACCAAAAAGAAGGACTATACTTTCGCCTTAATTTAACAAGGTAAGTCCAGTGTCCAAGTCCTTTATTTTATTTTCCGACGGTTTTGATTCAAAGCTTTTTAAAGAATTTAGTGAATCTGGTGAGTTTGATGTTAACCCCAAAAGTAAGGTCACCCGAGAAGAACTTCTTGCGTTAGGTGAAAAAATTAATGGCCTCGTTGTTCGGTCTGCGACGACAGTTGACCAAGAACTCATTAATCATTGCCCAAATTTAAAGTACGTTATCAGGGCGGGAGAAGGCACTGACAATATTGATAAAAAATATTGCCAAGACAGAGGAGTAAAAGTTTCTAATACTCCAGGCGCGAACAGTAATTCTGCGGCAGAACACGCCGTTTCTTTAATTTTCACGGTTCTTAGAAGAACTGCTCAAGCTCATCAAAGTATGGTTGAAGGACGATGGGATAAAAGTGTTTATATGGGTAATGAGCTATGGAAAAAACGAGTTGGCTTTGTTGGCTTTGGACGAATTGGAAAAATTGTTGCCAAAAGAATTTCCGGCTTTGAGCCTTCTATTACTTTTTACGATCCATTTATTGAAGAATCAATTAAGCCAAATTGGAAAAAAGTTTCCCTCGAAGACATTTTTAAAGAATGTGACATTATATCTGTCCATACCCCACTTATGGACTCAACAAGAAACCTTGTCGATGCCAAACTAATTTCCCTCATGAAGAAAGACGCTATTTTAATCAACGCTGCTCGCGGCGGAATTGTGAATGAAAAAGACTTACTTTCTGCCCTTAAAGAAAAAATGATTCGAGGAGCAGGGCTTGATGTTTTTGAAAAAGAACCATTAGAAGAAAATTCTGAATTTAGAGGACTCAATAACGTTGTCCTTACTCCGCACTTAGGAGCAAGCACAGAAGAAGCTCAAGTTCGAGTTGGAATGATGGCCGCACAGCAGCTGAGAGAATTTTTTCTAAACGATAACCTTGTCAACGAAGTGAGAGCCTAATGAAAACAATTGCAATTGTTGGAAGCCAATGGGGCGACGAAGGTAAAGGGAAAATCACTGACCTTCTTGCACAAAAATCTAATCTTGTTGTGCGCTTTCAAGGTGGCAACAATGCAGGACATACCATTATTGTTGAAGACAAAAAAATAGTTCTTCACCTCATTCCTTCTGGAATTCTTCACCCAACTTGTCTATCCTTAATCGGCCATGGAGTCGTTCTGGAGCCAGAAGCACTTATCAATGAACTTGCAGAAGTAAAAAAAGCAGGAGTAAGTGTTACTCCTGAAAATTTTAAAATCTCCTCAAGCTGTTCAGTTATCACCAGCTATCATCGCATCATGGACGCCGTCAGAGAGTCTAAAGGACCGGTAAAAATCGGAACAACTGGCAAAGGTATTGGCCCTGCGTACGAAGATAAAATTTCTCGAAAAGGTATTAAAGTTTCTGATCTTTTTGATAAAAAACTTCTTCATGCAAAACTGGAGAGAAACTTTATTGAAAAGAAAGTACTTTTAGATCACCTGTACGATACAGAATATCCATCAATTGATTCAGAAGTAACGCGCCTTTATGAACTAGGCCAACAAATCCAACAATTTGTTTGCGATAGCTTTTCTCTTATTGATCAACACACGACACAAGGCTCTAATATTTTATATGAAGGAGCTCAGGGTGTTTTACTCGACATTGATTATGGATCCTATCCTTTTGTCACTAGCTCCTCGACGAGCTACGGTGGAATTTTCACCGGTGCTGGAGCACCAAAAGGTAAGATTGATGAAGTCATCGGCATCACTAAAGCTTACACAACACGCGTCGGCGAAGGGCCATTTCCGACAGAACTTCACTCTCCTATTGGCGAAAAAATTCAACGAATTGGGGGAGAATTTGGCGCCACTACTGGTAGAAAAAGAAGATGTGGATGGTTGGACCTCCCACTACTAAAATACTCTATTAAATCATCTTGCATCTCTTCAATTGCATTAACTAAACTTGATGTCTTATCTGAAATTGAGGAATTGAAGGTTTGTGTTGCCTATAAGTATGAGGGAAAGGAAATTGATATTGCTTACCCTGGTATTGATCTATCTAGAGTCGAGCCAATTTTTGAAACTTTTAATCCATTTGTGGATAAATTTGATGGAAGTGAATTATCGGATGAGCTGAAGCGTTACATCAAACTTATTGAAGATAGTACTCAAGTGCCTGTTGGAATTATTGCTTTCGGGCCGGAGCGAAATCAGATACAATTTAGAAAAGAATTTTTTAACTAACTAATTTATTTATAGTCAGACTGAAATTTTTCTTTAATAATGATTTTAACGAAGGATTGTTTTCATTATGCCACGGATGGTATTTTTCACTTTTCTACTGCTCTTCACTTCTTGTATTGAAAATACAGGTAACCAACAAAATTCAACACGACAAATTTTGCCAATTACATCTTTTGAGCATCTCATCAATCAAAAAGACCTTCTCAAAAAAGAGGATGTTAATTTTAATGCAGACCACTCTCTTCTTAATCAAGACTACCCAATGGAGTTCTGGCTATATCAAAACAATAAATACTTTTATGACCTACCAAATCTTGGTGAAGGTATTGGAGATTGGTCTTTTGAGAATGGAATATTAAAACTTGAAAATGGCCATCACATTAAGGCCATCGATCTAACTATTGATATGCAATATTCAATTTATTATTCTTTAGAAAATGAAGCTCGCATAGAGTTTTCCGATCGATTTGGAATGAAAAATATTGAACTTGAACTGCAAGCTAAATAAGATTGCCAAATAGAGAGCCCTCTTCAAATTTACTAAGCTCTACTTCTTGAATTGTATTTTTTAGATCTAACTTTGATTCAACCTTCACTTTAACATAATTAGTTGTGTAGCCTTCCCAAAGTCCTTGTTTATTTTTTCTTTCAAATAAAACATCACTTATGCTGCCTACTTGATCTTCAGAAAAGCAATCGAGTTTTGCTTTACCCAGCGAGATTAATGATTGCATTCTAAGTTTCTTAAAAGATGGGTGTACGTGACAATCCATTTTCGCCGCTAATGTATTTTTTCTCATAGAGTAAGGAAAAGGATGAAAATGAGTAATGGGCAGATCTCTAAGCAGGTTCATTGTTTCCTCAAAGTGAGTATCTGTCTCACCAGGAAAGCCAGTAATAATATCCGCGCCTATTCCACAATAAGGAAAGTAGTCCTTAACCATTGAAATTTTTTCTTTATATTCTGCGCCAGTGTATTTACGCCGCATAAATTTTAAAATTTCATCACTGCCACTTTGAAGTGGTAGGTGAAAATGATCCATTGCCTTTGAAGAATCTCCTAATATCTCTAAAAGCTTTTGAGTCACTGTATTAGGTTCAACAGAGCTTAGCCTTAGCCTATCCAATCCATTAATATCAAGAAGCCTTTTTACTAACTCCTCAAAAGATTCTCCACTTGTGTTCGTGTACTCACCAATATTAACACCGGTGAGAACAATTTCTTTAAAACCATTGGCCACAAGCTTTTTAGCATTCTCAACAGCTTCACTTGTCCCAATTGTTCTTGACCGGCCTCTCGCTTGAGGAATAATGCAAAAGCTACATATATAATTGCACCCGTCCTGAATTTTTAAAAAGGCCCGTGTGTGATTATCTTCAGGGGTCGTTGAGGCACCAAAAAATGATTTGTTTAAATCAGTATGAATGGCCAACTCTTTTTCTGTATCTAGGTAATGAAAAATTTTATATTTTTCATTAGTGCCTAAAATTAAATCGACGCCTTCAATTTGAGAAATCGCTTCTGGTTCCATCTGAGCATAACAACCAACAACGGCCACGCGTCCCTCAGGGGCAGACTTCTTTGCCTTTCGAATGAGATTGCGACAAGTTGAATCAGCTTGGTCTGTTACCGTACAGGTATTAACAACGACAACATCTGCTGGTTCACCGAAAGGTACTATTTCATAACCTCTCTGAGCAAAACCTTGAGTTAGTTGAGCTGTCTCCGCACTATTGAGCCTGCAACCGAGAGTGTGCAATGACGCTTTTTTTGTAAATGTTGTGTCTGTATATTTTTCCATAATCATTTAATCCGGGCGAATCTACGTGAGTTGCTTCCATTCGTAAAGAAGGTGGGAAATAATTCAATTAATTTCCATTAAAAAACTGACTCTTTTTGTTTGACAACTAACTCTCTTTCTCTTAAATTCAGATTCCTAAATGGAACGGTCCCGTAGCTCAGTTGGTTAGAGCATCTCCCTTTTAAGGAGAGGGTCCTGTGTTCGAGTCACAGCGGGATCACCATTTTTTTTGAGTAAATACAAGTATTTGCTCCCATCGTCTAGCCCGGTCTAGGACACCGCCTTTTCACGGCGGTAACAGGGGTTCGAATCCCCTTGGGAGTGCCATTTTATAAAAGCTCTGACTTAGATCAGAGCTTTTTTTTTACAAATCCTCTTCTCAAATATGAACAAAACTCATTTAGAGAAAAATTCTTCTATCTCTACATCAACTGCTCTGGCGTTATAATAAGTAAGAATATTATGAAAAGGGTATTAAAAATGAGATTTATTAGTTTGGTTTTAGCCACTTTATCATTTGCTTTTTCTACACCTAGTTTCTCCTCAGGCTCTTATGCCATCGTAAAAAAAATAAGAGGTGTGGCCAAAGTTGATAACAAGGAACTTAAAGTAGGAGACCGAATCGAAATTGGCTCCATTATCAATGCAAGAGGAAAAGGTAACTTTGTCGATATCAAAATTGAACCGAACCATGGAGCAGTTCGTATTGTTGATGGTGAGTTTGAATTAAAAAAAATCTCTAGTAACGACTCTGTCTACAATATACTATTTGGAAAAGTATTTAGCTACTTCAATAAGACAGACAAAAGCAATATTCAAATTAATACCAAGCAAGCCTCATTTTCCGTACACGGAACTAAGTTTTTAGCAGAACAATTAGAAGATGATCGCTCTTTTTTATGTGTTTGCGACGGAATTGTCGAAGCAAAGAACTCATCAGGAAAATCCGCGCATGTTAAAGCTGGAGAAGAAGTATTTATCACCAAAAATGACCCTAAGTTTGTAGATGAAATCATCGTGCAAGACATGACGAAGTTAAAAAGTATTTTTAAAGATATGGGATACCCTGTTAAATAAAAAAGGGCTTCTAATTAGAAGCCCGTTTAAAAAATTTAATCTTGTTTATTATTACTTAGACTTTCCGCCACCGAAACTACCACTAATAAAAAGTCCACCATAACTTGAGCTGTAATCTTGCTGTCCACCTGTTTTAAATGTATTTGATGAACTTTGATATTCAGCGCCAGCTCTTAAACGATCGTTAACTCTCACACTAACACTAGCAGAACTTAATGACTCACGATCTCCATCAAAACTACTTCTCAGCTCTTCCTTAACCATAATTCGAACAATATCATGTATATCTAAATCGGCCTGTGAATATAATGAAGTATCAAAAAAACCACTTCTCTTTCCGAGCTCAACGCCCAAACCGACTCCTGCATGGGCAGATAAATCAATACCATCAGCGATATCAAGCCTAAGCCCAGCTCCAATACCTCCATTCAGCATTCGCCAACTTCCTTGTTCGCCATCGTAAGTATACTCAAGCCCAGACGATTGATATTGTAGAAATGGAGAAACACTACTATCAGTTTCGTTTAGGAAAACCTTGGTTGCTGAGTCTCCAAAAATATCGATATGAAACCTTCTACTCGATTCTGAATTTCCGTCACTTGAGGTTACATCTACAGACCTCAACTCAATTGAGCTAGATGAGATAGACTCCCTGTCATCACTTTCTCTTTTAACACTGGAGTTGAAGCTACCACCAATACCGAACGGTGATGTCGTAGCGGCGACAGTAACCGATTTGTCTTTTGTAACTTTGGAATCATCTTCCTCATTAGCAAGTGAACTAAACATTGTTAAACTAGCACAAATAAAAAGAATTTTTTTCATCATTTATCTCCTGTTGTTTCCCCAAAACTACATATAGACAGTCAAAAAACGTGCCAAAAAAAATCTCTTCAAAGACATAAAGTATTAAATACTTATCACCCACTTCATCAAAATATATGTCAAAAAAATAGACAGCTGAAAGGAGCTTGAGGACCTAACAAAAAAGATGTAAAAGTCCGAATCAAAGAAAAAGGCTTACTATTTGAAAAAATCTCATGACATCTTCAAAATTGAACATATTGACCCGCTTGGACAAGGGGTCTCGAAAACAGAGGAAGATGTCTTTTTTGTTTATAACACCCTTGAGGGAGAAGAAGGAACGGCAGACGTAGATGGCCAAAAGAAAGGCGTTTCCTTTGGCCATCTACCTACTACTGAGCAACTAACAAAAGTCTCTCCACATAGAGTACACCCTGAGTGCCCGCACTTTTTCTCCTGCAATGGATGTCATTTTTTACATACGCCATATCAAAATGAGATTTCAATTAAACTCAATAGCCTTAAAAGAAGTCTTAAATTATATGAACGAAAAACGGGAAATCTGACAAAAGAAGAGTCTATCTTTTCCCATCAATCTGAAGAGAGATTTAATACAAGAAATAGAATTCAGCTTCACTACGACTTATCAAAAAAGAGACTTGGTTTAATCGGTCATAAAAAAAATCAAATTATTGAGGTACCTGAGTGCTTAATTGGTACTAAAGAGATTCAAGAAGAAATAAAAAAACTTTATAAGGACGAAAGTTGGATAAAGATCATTCCAAAAAATTCACCAAAAAATGGTCATATCGAAATAATTGCAAACGCAAACTCAGAAGTGAGTGTTGTCTTTAACCACCCTTATTCTCATGGAGGGTTTACTCAAGTAAACCAGAAGATGAACAAAGTTCTTCGCAACCTAGTAACTAAACATGCCTTAGAATGTTTTTCTGACTCAGACGTCATTTTTGACTTGTTTGGAGGTAGCGGAAACTTATCCAAAAAAATCAAAAATAAACCATGCATTATATATGATTCCTACGGTGATGGGATGCTCGTTGAGAAAGATGGCCATCAGGAATTTATCAGACAAAATCTGTATTCAAAAAAAGCACCAGAAATCATAGTAAAAAAACTGCAACAACACACTAACCCTGGGGTAATTATTGACCCACCAAGATCAGGTTTAAAAAATATTACCGATTTTTTTCCTGAAAACTCCAACGTAAAAAATATAATTTATGTTAGCTGCAATCCGGCTACATTATTCAGAGATATCGCTAATTTAAAAAACTACAAAATAGAACATATACACTTGGTGGATTTATTTCCATGCACGTTCCATTATGAAACAGTATGTGTACTATCAAAAAATAAGTAAACCTGGTACCATGAAAATATGGACCAAGACTTATTAAAAATAACAGAAGAAAAAAAAAAGATAAGTGATAATGTAAATATTTTGGAAATAGGTCCTGGCAACAATCCAAGCTTATCAATAAATTTTCTTGAGACACATAAATGCACCTATCATACAGTGGACTTTACTGGTCTTAATTCACTAAACAAATACCATCAACATTTCATTTCTGATTTCTTGTTAACTGAATTAAAAAGAAGCTATGATATCATCATAGATCGATGCGCATGGCATGAACAAGATCTATTCACAAGACATAAATATGTAAAAAAAATTTATTGCCTATTGAAAAAAGATGGCTGCTTCATCGGAGAGCATGCGATATATCATAAATCAATAAAATTCGAAGAAGATTATCTTCTTTTTGATGAAGATAAAAAAGTTCTATATCAACAAAAAAATGGGATTATAGAAACGGTAAAATATATACCGGAAACTCAACAAATTGAGAGTGATTTAAAATTAAATAAATTTGAGATACTAAAGTTCATATGCGATCCAACAAAAAAAATTATCTGCAATAGATCAATCCCTACCCCCCGCCAAGGAGACCCAGATCATCTTTATTTCCTGACTCAAAAAAGTTGATATTTCCTTAAGAAACCCGAGAAGTATTACAACAAGGAAGTGACTTGAAACTAAATTTAGCAATTAATACGATTGCAACTCTATCATCAAAATTAACAACAATTTTCGTTGGTATTTTCACGACAAGATATCTTGTTATGGGACTTGATCCCAACCAATATGGCTTTTATGTTTTTTTATGGAGTATTAGTTCAGCGCTTTTTTTTACCGATATGGGAATGGGTATTGCTGCTCAGAAAAAAACAGGTGAATATGAGTCTCACCAGGACATTGATCTACTAAACAAGCAAATCAATACCATTTTTGTTACCTACTTGTTTATCCTAACTATTTTTGGGGTGATCAATTATTTTGTCATTACTCCAAACCTCACTAATTTTTTGGTTATTGATACTACTGATAATTCTATAGAATTTTATCAAAATTTATTTTGGATATTCTCAAACTTAATTGCAGTAAACTTTACAATTTCATTCTTCAGAGAAATTCTGGCCGGGTTAAGAAAAATTTATATTATAGAATTGATCAATACCATTTTCAGTTTATCTTACCTTGC